>JBFJTV010000119.1:0-7740 GCA_041625075.1 Candidatus Polarisedimenticolaceae bacterium
CAGCCGGGGTTCTCGTCGAGCGTGTGGCGGTAAAGCCCCGCGGCCTCGTCGAGACAGTCGAGACCGTAGAGATCGCGGCCCGCCTGATTCATGAACGCGAGCTCGTCGGGGAACCACAAACCGACTCCGGTGTCGTCCGCCGACCGGTAGTACTCGAGCCCCGCCTCGAGCCCCTCGGACGTGACGACGTCGACGAAGCGGTGCCGCGCCGACGTGTACGGCTCGTAACCGAGAAACCCCCAGGGCGAGTACCGGTCGCCGATCAACAACTCGGTCAGCGCCGGCGCGGCGTTCTCGAGACGGCCCGAGTTCCCGAGCAGGATCACCGCAAGACCGCGATCCGGGAACGCGACGTGGTAGTTCGCCGATCCGTCGTCGCGACCGGTGTGGAAGATCGCCGGGCCGTGCTCCGTTTCGACGTGCCCCCAGCCGAGGTTCCAGTGCGTCCGGCGGGCCGCGTCGGGGGGAAGAGCCTCGAACGCGAGAGGTCCGAACATGCGCACGTGCTCGATGGTGACCTGGGGAGTGAACAGCTCGCCACGCAACGCTTCGGACAAACCCCGTCCGCTCATCACCGCCGCCAGAAATCTCGCGTAGTCGGCGGCCGTCGTCTCGGCCGAGCCCGCCGCGCTGGCGACTTCTTGTTTGGTCCTGCCGACATCACCGCCGTAGTCGTCGTGGTCGTGGGCGTAGTCGTTCTCGAATTCCGGCTGCCAGGTGAACGACGTCCGCTCGAGACCGAGCGGCTCGAAGATCCGCGCCCTCGCCAGGTCCTCGAGACCCTGACCGGTGGTCTCTTCAACGGCGAGCTGAAGCAAGGCGAACCCCTCACCCGAATAGCTGAACCGTTCACCCGGCTCGGACACGAAGCCGAGCTTTCCCTCGGGGGTCAACCACCGCCAGTTCGGGAACCCGGTCGTGTGGCTCAGGACCATTCGCGGGGTCAACACCTCGTAGCGGGTTTCCTCGCCCGCGAGATCGGCGTAAGAGTCGTATTCCGGCAAAGGCTTTTCGAGATAGGTCACGATTGCCGTATCGAGATCGATCACGCCCTCGTCGACGAGCTGAAGCACGAGATAGGCGAACAGGGTCTTGCTGAACGACATCGCCCCGAAGATCGTGGACTCGTTGACGGGCTGCTTGGTGTCGTGGCTGACGACGCCGTAGGCCTTCGAATAGACGGTATCGCCGTTCTCGATCACCGCGAGCTGCAGTCCCGGAACGCGAGTGGCATCCATGATGCGCATGACTTGATCGTCAACGTCCGGGTACGAGATTCGGCTGCCGTCGACGCGCGTGATCTGATCGCCCGGCTGAGCACACGAAGCCGCGATGACGACCAGAAAAAGCGGGATCGCGGTCAGTCGCGGGGGAAATCTCATGACCGTCCCCTGAGAACGAAAGTCTCACGAATATACGCAGCGGGGGCGCGAGGGTTGCAACCTCAACTCAGGTCATTTCGGATCGGCCGCAAATCGAGACGGATCGCCCCGACGCCTTCGAGCTCGTCTACCTCGCCGCGCCACAGCGCGCGGTCAAGGTCACGGTCCGCACGAGCCCGCGGCTCTCGATTTTGCAAAACCCGCCCTGCTCGCTCACGGCATCGGCAACGGACGGTCGAGCGAGATCAGTCCGTCAGTGTCCCGAAGAAGTCGGTCAGCTTGTCCCACTTGGTCTGGGCCCAATCGCCCATCTTGACCATCCGTTCGCCGACTCGAACAAGCGCGAGATACCCGGAGACCGCCGACCAGTCGACCGTGTTCCACCATGCCTCGACGTACTCCGGCCGCCGGTTCTGGTAGTGCAGGTAGTAGGCGTGCTCCCAGACGTCGAGACCCAGGATCGGCATCAGTCCGTCGGTGACGGGGTTGTCCTGGTTGGGCGTCGAGGTGACGGTCAGCTTGCCGTCCTGAGCCACGCACAGCCAGGCCCATCCGCTTCCGAACCGGGTGATGGCCGCCTGCGAGAACTTCGCCTTGAAGCTGTCGAAGGAACCGAATGTCTCGTCGATCGCCTCGGCCACCGCTCCGCTGGGCGCCCCGCCGCCATCGGGACTCATCAGCGTCCAGAAGAAGGTGTGGTTCAGGTGACCGCCTCCGTTGTTACGGACCGCGTTGCGGATCCCGTCAGGAACCGTGCCGAGGTCCATGATCAGCTCCAGGACGGTCTTGTCCTGCAGGTCGGGATGGGCCTCGAGCGCCTTGTTGAGGTTGGTGACGTACGCCTGGTGGTGCTTTCCGTGGTGGATCGTCATCGTCTTGGAGTCGATATGCGGCTCGAGCGCGTCGTACGCGTACGGGAGCTTTGGCAGTTGGTGGGCCATGTCCGGAATCCTCCTTGTTTTTGGGCGAGAGCCCTATCCTAACAAAGGAGCGTTGTCTCCGACAGAGCCACCAGGATGGGGTACGATTCGCACACGCGTTCCGAATGAGATCAGGGGGTTCCGATGAATCGTACGTTGGGTATCGCCGTGATTTTCCTGGTGTCGCTGGCGCCCGGCATCGAAGCGGGCGAGCGGCCGGGTCTGAAGGCGGAGGATGCCTTCGACATCGAGGTCGCCGGCGATCCGCAGATCTCGCCCGACGGTAAGCACGTCGTTTACGTCCGGCAGTGGGCGGACATCATGACCGATGGGCGTTATTCGAGCCTGTGGATGATCGATGTCGCGGCGGGTGAGCAGCGCGCCCTGACGTCGGGCAAGTACGGCGACAGCTCACCACGATGGTCGCCCGATCAGAAACGGCTCGCCTTCGTTTCGGACCGCGGTGGTTCCTCGCAGATCCACGTGATGTGGCTCGAGACGGGCCAGCACGCTCCGATCACCAACCTGACGACGCCGCCCACCACGCCTGCGTGGTCGTCCGACGGCAAGTGGCTCGCGTTTTTTGCCCGCGTTCCGGGAACGCCTCCCGAGATCGCGACGATGCCCGCGCCACCCGAGGGCGCGACTTGGGCCGAGCCCGCGAAGGTCGTCGATCGTCTGGTCTATCGCTTCGACCAGCGCGGCTATCTCCCGGAGGGTTTCTGGCACCTGTTCGTGGTGCCGGCCGATGGCGGCACAGCCCGGCAGATCTCGAGCGGGGACTTCCACCACGGGGCCTCGTGGGTTGGCGGTGGCCCGTCGTGGACACCGGACGGCAAGTCGATTCTCATCTCGGCCAACCGTCGCGATGACTGGGACATGGAGCCGCTCGACTCCGATGTCTACGCGTTTGCAGTCGACGATGGGAGCATCAAGAAGCTGACCGACCGGCGTGGCCCCGATGCCGAAGTCGTCGTCTCCCCCGACGGCAGGCGCATCGCCTATTCGGGCTTCGACGACGAGTACCAGGGCTACCAGGTGAGTCGGATTTACATCCAGGACCTCGAGGGCGGCAAGCCGGAGGTTCTCACCGGCAATCTCGATCGCAGCGCGTCGAACCCGACGTGGGCGCCGGACGGCAAGAGCGTGCTCTTCACCTACGCCGATCGCGGCCGCGTCGTCCTCGCGCGCGCCAAAGTCGGCGGCTCGTTCGAGACCGTTGCCGAGGATCTGGGCGCGGGCCTCTCGGCCTACGCTGGAGGCGAGTCGTACAGCGTCGCCGACAGCGGTGCGATCACGTTTACCTACGAAACGTGGGATCGGGCCGGCGACGTCGCGACGATCCAGCCGGGCTCGAAGTCGCCCACGGTGTTGACCGCGCTCAACGAGGACCTGTTCTCACAGCGCACGCTCGCGTCGATCGAGGAGGTCAACCTGAAGTCGTCGCTCGACGGCAGGCCGATCGAGGCGTGGATCCTGAAACCGCCGGGTTTCGACCAAAAGAAAAAGTACCCGCTGATTCTCGAGATCCACGGGGGACCGTTTGCGGCCTACGGTCCGCTGTTCGATCTCGAGAAGCAGGTGTGGGCCGCGCGCGGGTACGTCATCGTCTACGCCAACCCGCGCGGCAGCACGTCGTACGGGGAGGAGTTCGGCAACCTGATCCATCACGCCTACCCCGGCGACGACTTCTACGATCTCGACTCGACGGTCACGGCGGTCGTCGAGCGCGGTTACATCGACCCCGAGCGTCTCTACGTCACGGGCGGTAGCGGCGGCGGTGTGCTGACGTGCTGGATGATCGGGCGCACCGACCGATTCCGCGCGGCCGCGACGGTCTACCCGGTGATCAACTGGTTCAGCTGGGTGTTGACGTCGGACATCCCGTCGTTTGGCGCGAAGTACTGGTTTCCCGGGATGCCGTGGGAGCACACCGAGCACTACATGGAGCGCTCGCTGTTCTCGGTCTTCGAAAACGTCGTGACGCCGACGATGGTGATCACGGGCGAGCACGACTGGCGTACCCCGATCTCGGAGTCCGAGCAGTACTACACCGCGCTCAAGCTCAAGGGAGTCGAGACCGTGCTCGTTCGCGTCCCCGACGAGCCTCACGGTATCCGTGCCCGCCCGAGCCACCACGTCGCCAAGATGCTGAACATCGTCGGCTGGTTCGACCGTTACGAACCCGAATAAAAAAACTGTTACGGGTTAGAATCTGGCGATGGAATTCCTCTTTCTCATTGTCGTCGGCGGTGGGTTCTTCATCGCTCTCTTGTGGCTGTTGTTCACGTACAACGGCTTCATTAGCAAGCGCAATCGCGCGAAAACCGCGCTTTCGAGCATCGACGTCAACCTAAAGAAGCGTCACGACCTCATCCCGAACCTCGTGGGTGCGGTCAAGGGCTACATGAAGCACGAGGCCGGGGTTCTCGAACGCGTCACGCAGCTTCGAGAGCAGGCAATCGCGACCCCCGCCGACGACCCCGGTCGTGCTGTCATCGAGCGGCAGATCGGCGCCTTTCTGGGCGCAATCAACGTCCGTGTCGAGGCCTACCCCGATCTCAAGGCCAGCGACAACGTCATGCACCTGCAGCGCACGCTGACCGAGATCGAAGAGCAGATCTCTGCCGCGCGGCGCGCCTACAACGCCGCCGTCGAATCCTTCAACAACGCGGCCGAGATGTTCCCCTCGAGGATCATCGCGGGGATGATGAGCCTGAAGCCGATGTCGTTCTTCGAGGCCGTCGAGACCGACCGCGTCCCGCCGGCGGTCGATTTCAGCACGGGCTAGGCCTCGATGCGTGACGTCGATGCCATTCTCGAAGCCGTCCGGCCAGAGCTCGAAGCTCTGGAGAGAGCTCGACAGGCCCTCGTGGCCCGGAGATGGCAGGCCGGAAAGAAGATCGCCATCGCCGCGCCTTCCGTGTTCGCCGTCGGCTTGCTGATCGCCTTCATCGCGGGGGGCCACCCGGCGCTGTTCGTCGTTGCCGGCGTGGCGGGCCTGATCGTGGCGATCGTCATGATCGTGGTGATGATCGTCGTGCCCACGAGGCGGTTCAAGAGGGAGTTCAAACTCGCGGCGATCGGGGCGATCGTCCGGACGATGGAACCGGGAATGACGTTCTCCCCCGTCAACGGCGTGCCGGAGAGTCAGTTCGTCAAGAGCCAACTGTTCCAGAAACCCGACCGGTACGGCTGCGAGGACGGTTTGTCCGGGAAGATCGGGGACACCACGCTGCAGATCTCCGAAATCCATGCCGAGAAGAAGCACCGGAGCACGGACAGCAAGGGCAACACCCGGACCCACTACACGACGATCTTCGACGGGGTCTTCATGGTCGCCGACTTCCACAAACACTTCAAAGGCACGACGCGCGTCCTCCCGGACACGGCGGAGAAGCTCTTTGGCGGTCTGGGAAAGTGGTTCCAGGACTTCCGGCCGTTCAGCCGCGAAGACCTGGTCTATCTCGAGGACTCGGAGTTCGAGGGCCAGTTCGTCGTTTACGGGAGCGACCAGATCGAGGCCCGCTACATTCTCTCCACGGCGATGGCGCGACGCATCCTCGATCTCAGGCGGAAGTGGGAGAACGACGTCCGCCTGGCGTTCATCGACAGCAACGTTTTTGTGGCGATCAATCACCGTGGGAATCTGCTCGAGCCGGATCTGGGCCGCAGCACGCTGTCCCGGGAGCAAGTTGGCCAGATCGTCTCGGAGCTCGCGCTGTGCTTCAGCCTGGTCGAGGATCTCAATCTCAACACCAGGATCTGGAGCAAGGTCTGATCGCTTACAAAACCGGGATTCCAGGACAAAGTTCGACCATTGCTCCCGGCCGTCGCCGAATCTACATTCGGTCGGGTAGGCCCTCACCCAACTTAGGCACTGGAGAGCATTATGAGATTCTTATCCGCGAACCGGACGTCGGACGAGAACCCACCGCAGGAGGTCCCGCCGGCCGACGAGTCACCGACCGAGACGAAGGCCGGGGAAGAGACGAGCGCGCCAATCGAGACCCACGACGGCGACGTCATGACCAGTGCGTTCGAGGCCGTCGCGCAGGTCGTCCGTCACGAGATGGATTCGGTCAAGCGATCGCTCACCGAGCTCGAGGCCAGAGTGCTTCGCCGGTTCGAGGCCGATCGTGAAAACATGAACACGGCCATCAGTGATCTCCGCAAGGACATGATCGCCCGCATCGAAGAGGTCAAGTCCGGCATGGAAGACACCACCGAGGTCAGGGCGCAGCAGCTCGAGCAGGAGCTGGAGTCGTTGACACGCGATCTCAACGGCGTGCAGGACGATCTGGACAAGCAGATCGCGACCGCCGGGCGTGTCGCCTCCCTACTCAATGGCATGGCGGGCGTGTTCAAGGACCCGAAGGCGCTGCCGGACGAGCCGGCGCAGCATGCCTATCCGGCGAAAGAGCCCGCGGAGCGCTAGGGCGCACCTGGGTTACTCGCGCAACTCGGTCTCGTAGCGGGTCAGCCGGGCGGTCATGCGTTGCCGGAGCGGCGCCAGGTCGGGACCGGCGATCTCGAGCGCGCGACGCAGGGTCTCGACCGCATGCCGGAAGTCGCCCGTCTGGTACTGGGCAACCGCCAGCGTCTCCAGGTAGAACGGGTTGTCTCCGTCCTCACGTGCCGCGACCTCCGCGTAGCGTAGCGCGGTTTCGGGATCCCGGAGATCGAGCGGCTCGCACTCCAGCAGCAGGCTGGCGAGGCGCTCGGCAACGAAGATGTTGTCGGGCATCTCCTCGGCCGCCTGGGTTCGTAGTGCGATCAGTCGTTCGACCTTTTCGCGGTTCTCCTCACCCCTCGCGGTGAGCCAGTAGACCCGGACCAGGAACTCGAGGGTCCTGACCGTCTCGGCGTGCTGGTCGCCCAGGAGACGACGTTGCATGTCATAGGTCTCTTCCAGCATCTTCTCGGCGTCGTCCAACCGTTCCTGGGCTCGAAGCAGATCGCCGAGTGTCGACATCGTTCGGAGGGTCTCGAGGTGCTCGTTCCCCAGCACGCGTCTCTGAATCTCGAGGTTCCGGCGGAAAAGCACCTCGGCCTCGTCGAACCGCTCCTGCCCCTTGTAGATCAGCGCGAGGTTGTTTCGGGTCGCCGTGGTTTGCGGATGGTCCTCGCCCTCGGTGCGCTCGATGATCGCGAGGGCCTCGGTCTGCAGCTTCTCGGCCTCACCGATGTTCCCGGTTCTGTGAAAGAGAAGCGCGAGGCTGTTCATCGCGCTGAGTGTGTGGAGATGCTCGTCGCCGAGGGTGCGTCGCCGCGCGTCGAGCACCTGTTGGAGAAGCTGCCCGGCCTCTTCGTTGCGTCCCAGCGCCTTCAGGATGATGGCCAGATTGCCCTTGACGCTGAGCGTGTCGATGTGGTCCGGACCCAGCGTTCTCTCGCGCGATTCCAGCGTGCGGCGGAGCAAGGGCTCCGCCTCGTCG
>JBFJTV010000120.1:0-7705 GCA_041625075.1 Candidatus Polarisedimenticolaceae bacterium
CCCGCTGACGCGGACCTTGGTCTCGTTGCTGAGCGTCTCCAGCCCCTTGACCACGACACGCTCTCCCGCATCGAGACCGGAGCGCACCTCGACGATCTCGTCGTCGCCGAGTCCGAGGATGACCTCACGCTGCAGGACCTGTTGCCCCGAGAGAACAAAGACGACCTTGACCCCACCGCGTTCGGTGACGGCCTCACGCGGAACGACCGGAACGTCGTTTCGCCGGTCGGCGATCAACGTCACCTCGACGAACATCCCGGGGCGCAGCAGCCGCTCGGAATTGCCGACCTCAGCCTCGACGCGAAAGGTCCGGGTGATCGGATCGAGCGCGGGTGCGAGCCGGATGACTGTCGCCTTGAACTCGCGATCGTCCCAGGCGTGATGACGGATCCTCGCCGTCTGACCGATACGGACACGGCTGATGTCGGGACCGATGAGATCCACCTCGGCGATCAACAACTCGATCGGCGCGATCTGCGCGACGGCAAAGCCCACCGTGACCAGTTGCCCGTCGGGGACCGGGGCGCCCTCCGTGTCGCGGCTGAGCTTCTGGATGACCCCGGAGATCGGTGTCGTCAAACGCGTACGGGTCTCGGTCAAGAGACTTCGCTCCCACTCGAGCCTGGCGTCCGCGAGCGCGTCCTCGTACTGCCGCAGCTCGAGCTCGGTGATCAGCCCTTCGTCGTAGAGCGCCTTGCGTGACACGTAGTCGCGTCGCGCGGTCTCGTAGCGTTGCTCGGTGGACTCGGTCCGGGCCGCGAGACGCACGTCGTCGCCGATGACCTCGGCGATCAGCTGTCCGGCCTCGACCGCGTCGCCCTCGGCGAGCCGCCGGCCGTCCCTTCCGCGGGCAAGCCGAAGCGTCCCGGCGGTCTCGACCGTGAGCGTGACCGTCTCGGGCGCGCGCAGCGTCCCGGTCGCGACGACGCGGTCCTCGACGGTTCCGGTCTCGACCTCGCGCACCGTCACCTGGACTCGCAGCTCGAGCTTCGATTCCTCGGCCGATGGTGAACACCCGCTCAGGGCGAGCGCGGCAGCGACGAGGAAGGCAATCAAAAGCCTCCCAAGCTTCATCGAGACGCAACCTCCTTGCCTCCGGCAGGCTTCCATCGTATGGCGTCGGCGATGACGAGGGAAGCGTCCGTTTCGTTCGACAGCTCGACCCGAACGTCACCCTCGGCGATTTCGAAGTTCCCGAGCGAATTCCACCCCTCGGTCGCGGCGCTGGTGTTGAACGTCACCTCGCGTCGCCCGCTGCTGTCCTCGATGGCAAAGCTCCACGTCCCGGAGAGCGAGCGGATCTGCTCGCCGGTCCACGGCATGTGGAGCTCGAGCTCCCACGGCCCCGCGCGCGGCACCTGCGCGGCGAAGACGGCGCGGCAGTCGCCCTCGCCCGCTCGTACGGCGGCCATCGTGTGACGGTACTTGCCCCATGCCTCGGGGTGGATGCGACGCGACCAGCGGTCGGGCGGCGAGCCGAAACGAAGTGCGTCCAGCGAAGGGAGACCCTGATCGGTGGCGTCATCGCCGCCCCCGCCGAACCGCCACCACGGTTTCTTGCGGTCGTCCTGGACCTCGAAACCGGAATCGAGATCGTCCACGACGATCGCGACCTCGGTCACCTCGGGCGACTCGACGTTGCGAACCCCGCGGAAGGGTTCCTCGTCCCTGAGATCTTCCTGATCGATGTTCTCGACCTCGACCGCAAAGGGTTCGCGGTTGAGGGAGAGATAGGGAGAGACGGTCAACGACGTCGGCGGTTTGCTGGTGACCAACCCGATCTCGACCCCGGAGTTGCTCGGTACCAGGATGGGCTCGCTCTGTCCCCGCTGGGCGTCGTCGCCTTGCCCTCCGGTCTCGCCGGCGACGTAGTTGACGCGGAGCATGCCGTCGGCGGCCTCGTCGTTGCGCACGCCGAGCAAGATCTGGTAGCGCGGCGAGCCATCCTCGGCATCGGTCAGGCGGAATACCTCGGACTTCTCGAGGAGAAAACCCGGGAGATCGGTCTCGTCGAGCCACACCGCGAGAAACGGCTCGAGATCCATCCCCAGCTCGTTGCCGACCTCGATGACGTCGTCACGATCGAACGTCCGCCCCTCGAAACGCTCGCGAAGCGCGATCAGGAGCTCGGCGACTTTCTGCCGTCCGAAACCATCGAGCATCGACCGCGCCATCGCATCGCCCTTGAGCGTCAGGACGTCGATGGTGCGCCGCGGATCCTCCCACGGATCGAGGTTGGCGAGCGAGACGTCGAGCACGGCGTCCCACACTTCCAGACGCTGGGTCATCGCCGCAATCATCGCGTCCGCCATGGTGGTCAGACCCTGCGGGCCGCCCGAAACGAACCATCGGGTGACGACACCGTTGATGATCGCGTTGAACTCACCGCCGGTCGCGAGAAAGATGTGGGCTGAGAAGTAACCCGGATTGTCGACCACGAGACGTGAGGCGAGCGTCTCGAACAAGAAGTCGAACGGCAGTCCTTCCGCCCCGGCGCCGCTGGTTTGATAGGGGAAGAAGTTGAGCGCGGCTGCGGTGTGGATGTTGCCCCCGAGAAAATCGTTCCAGAAAAACTCCTCGAGTCGTTCCAGCTTCGCCCGCTCGATCCCGCCCTCGCGATCCTTGAAGCTCTCGGGGTCACTAAACTGCACGTCGAACCGCGCGGTCGGCAACGACGACTCCTTCAGGAGGGCCATCGCGGGGGGCGCCATCGTCGAGCCCATCCGCCACCCGCCCGCGTACGTCCGCAGCGAGTTGGGGATTTCGACCAGGGTGAACCCGTCGTACGGGTAGGTGAGTCCAAGCGCGGCGGCATCCTCCAGTCGCTGGGCGATGCGGTCGTTGATCTCGCCGGCCGCGTCCGCGAAGAAATCGATGTTGTCGATGTGGGTCGGGTGAACCAGAATCTCGAACAGGATCCCGGCAATCTCGACCGATCGACTCTCGAACGGCCCGGCCACGAGCGCAACCGCGGGAACCGGCGCCGGTGGCGAGAAACGAAACGATGCCATGCCCTCGGGGGCCGGGTCGCCGTCGCGCCGCCGCCCCGGACCGGCGACCAGCCAACCCTCGGGGAGATCGACGCCGAGGTCGAGGGTGAAGAAGTCCCGCGGGCGCTTCCGCGCATCATCGCGCCCGACTTCCGAACCGGGTGCCGGCAGCCACGACGCGCCCGGAAGCAGCGCCACGAAATCACCGGTGAACGTAAGCGGCTCGAAGCCCAGAAGGTAGATGTTGGCCTTCGATGCCTTGATGTCGTAGGGGCTGGCGAAGGCGTCGAGGAACGCGAAGCCTCGCGACGGTTGCCCCCGCGCAAGGACGCCGAGCGAGATCTCCTGCCCGGGCTGCAACGTGGAAGGTAGCCGGATGTCGAGCAGGCCGTCCTCGTGGGTAAACTCGAGCTCGCCGCCCGTCGCTTCCGCCACCTCCTCGACGACGATCCCCGGGTTGAGGCTGAACAGCGCGCCCTCGAGCGGCGTGTCCACGGGTGCGGTGATCCGAAGCGTGAGATCGAGCGAGAGCTCGCGGCCGGGATCGATCTGCACATTCCCCGTCATCGAGATCAGATCGGGAGCGGGGTCGTCTCTGCGTTCCTCGTGCGCGGCCCGCCACGCCCGTCCATGCATCACCGGCGCGTAGTTCGCATAGAACGCGGCTCCGAACACAACGGCCGCCAGGACCGCGATCGCGCCACCCGCAGCGAGACGCCGCATCCGCGAGCCGTCGTCGAGACGCGGGTAGAGCGCCGCCGCGAGAAGCATCATTCCGAACCCCATGGTCAGGAACCCGGCCCGTTGGGCCAGACCGCCGAGTCCGCTCTCGAGAAAGACGAGGTCGGACGGCCACCCCAGCTGGAACCCTCCTGCCAGGTCGGTGAGCGCGACGGTGTGCATGCGGATGAAGAATCCCGAGAGTATCAATGCGAGCAGGATCACCAGCGAGACGAGAGCACCGAGCCATCGGTTTCGGACGAGGACGGTTGCAAGAAAGACGAGTCCGACCGCAAAGGTCATCGCCGGGATCGACATGAAGGTGGCGAAGACGAAGAGCGAAAGAGGTAGGATCGGCTCCTTGACCGCCGCACTCAGAAGACCGAGAAAGATGCTGTTGGCCACCACCGGAATCCAGGCGAGAAGCATCAATCCGACGTACCGCCCCAGAACCAGCTCGACGTTGCTGAACGGCTTGGCGTCGAGTACCTCGACGATACGTTCACGGACATCGCGATTCCGGATGTCGAAGGCGAGAAAGACGATCCCGAGACAGAACAGCAGCACGTACCACTGTCCGAAGAGGCCGATCAGATAGCGCGGGTTGAGCACGGCGACCGACGCGCCGTATCCCGACAAGTTCCTGTGGATCAGTAACCCGTACCACAAAAACGCGGCGATCCCGATCAGCCAGGAGATCGTGACAAAGACCCAATAACGCACCAAGCGTCGGGTCAGACGCCCCTCGGCGCGTGCGATGGTCCAGATCACCCCTGGGCGAATCATGATGTCGTCTCCTCGGCGAGGGCCGCGTCCGCACGACCACGGGTCGCCATGAATGCGAGGTACGCCTCCTCGAGGGTGGGGTTGTCGATGGTCGAGGCACCCTTCGGAGCTTTTTCGCTGGCGGTCACCCCGCGAATCTTGATGCCAACGCCTTCCTTCATGCGTGAGACAATCTCGACGTCCGGGCCCAGCGTGTCCTCCATCCCGACTCCCACGATGATTTCGAACACACGGCCGTTCGCGTGCCGCATCAACTCGGTCGGGCTACCGCGGAAGACGATCTTGCCGGCGTCGATGATCGAGAGGTCATGACATCCCGACCCGAGGTCTGCGACGATATGCGTCGACAGCAGGATCACGCGGTCCTGCCCGAGCGACGCCATCAGCTTCCGAAACTTCAACCGCTCCTGAGGGTCCAGACCCACGGTCGGCTCATCAACCACCAGAACTCGGGGGTCGTGGATGAGCGATTGCGCAACACCGAGACGCCGAACCATGCCGCCCGAGAGCTTCTTGACCTTGCGGTCGGCGACGTCGAGCAGCCCGACCTGTTCGAGCACCTCGCGGACGCGCTGCTTGCGCCGGCTCTTGTCGGTCATGCCCGAAAGAAAGGACAGCGTGTCGAGCACTTCCTCGACACGGTGGAGACGCCAGGCGTTGAATTCCTGCGGGAGATAGCCGATCAGCTCGCGAACCGCGCGACGGCTCCGGACGACGTCGTGACCACCAACGTGAACGGTTCCCTTGGTGGGGACGAGCAGGGTGCACACGATACGCATGAGGGTGCTCTTGCCCGCGCCGTTCGGGCCGAGCAGCCCGAACAGCCCGGTGCCGACCTCCAGATCGACACCGTCGAGCGCGACGGTGCCTCCCTTGTAGACGTGCCGCACGCCCTTGACCTGGATCTCGCCGTTGTTGGTCCTGATTTCAGCCGTCTCGGCGCTCATCGCCCCCCCCGGGGAATCCCTGATGACGGTTGGAGACTCATCTTTTATACCCATGGTTCCGGCCACCTATTCGCGATTCGCGGCGAGCGGGCCGTTACCCCCGGTAAGCGGTTGTAGCACGAGCGTGGAAGGTTTTCCCCTTCCATGACTTACGTATGCGACCGGGCCGGGTTTGTAACGGCGGGAAGAAAGAATTTGAAGGCAATAGTCCACCGATCTCGTCTGATTTAGTGCGGTCGCGGCCCTCGCGGATGTGCTATCCCGGATTGCGGGAGAGACTCGAGCCCGTGAAAAAAGTGCGAAAGCTACCCACCATTCTGGTCGTCCTGGTCGGGACGACCCTCATCCACGCCCTCGACGTCGAGACGACTGCCCGCAAGCTCGAGAACGAGCTCATGACACCGTGCTGCATGACCAACACGCTCGCCGAGCACTATTCGGGGCCCGCGTCGGCGATGAAGGCGGAGATCCGCCGAATGCTCGCGGAGGGGAAGACCGCGCAGGACGTCCTCGACTTCTACGTGGCCAAGCACGGCAACCAGATCCTTGCAGTGCCGCCGGCCCGCGGATTCAACCTCACGGTCTATCTCGTTCCGTTGGGAATGCTGGCCATCGGTGCGGTGGCGCTCACGCTCGTCGCGAGACGGTGGCGCGCCCGTGGGACCGAGGCCGATCCGACCGACGAGGTCCCACTCGATCCGGCTTATGCCGAACGCGTCAAGCGCGAGCTGCGCGACCTCGGCTGACGCTAGAGTGCCGCGGCCGCGGCATCGACACCGTTACGGAAGATGGCGAGACCCTCACCCTCCGACGCGAGGTCGCCGTCGATCTTCCGCCGCGACCACAGCGGATGCTGGAACGGATAGAGATACGCGTCCGGGTGCGGCATCATCCCGAACAGACGCCCCGACGGATCGCAGATCCCGGCGACGCCGCTCGGCGAGCCGTTCGGGTTCCCGGGCCACTCCTCGGTCGGACGGTCGTCGGGACCGAGGTATCTCGCGACGATCAAGAGCCCGTCCTCGAGCCGGTCGAGAATCTCACGCGTCTTCGCGATGAACTTGCCCTCGCCGTGACGCGCCGGAAGATCCATCGTCGTGAGACCGCGCGTCCATACGCACGGCGAGCCCGGCTCGAACCCGAGCCTCACCCAGGCGTCGCGATACCCCAGCCGGTCGTTCGGAGCGAGCGTCACCCGCGGTGTGCGGTAGTCGCCGTCAAACCCCGGGAGCAACCCGAGACGCGTCATCGTCTGAAAGCCGTTGCACACGCCCAGCGCAAGGCCGCCCTGCTCGATAAAACCCACCAGCTCGTCGTACATCTTCCAGCGGATCTTGTTGGCGAAGACCGATCCCGCCCCGAGGTGGTCGCCGAAGGCGAACCCGCCGACAAACGCGAGAATCGAGTAGTCCGCGAGTCTTCGTCGCGCGGTGCCGTCGAGCAGATCGAGCAGGTGCACCATCTCCGGGCGCGCGCCCACCATCCGGAACGCCGCATCGGTCTCGGCCTCGCAGTTGAGACCCAGACCGGTGATGATCAGGACGCGGACATCCGCGCGCCGCGCCGCGAGCTCTCTTGCGTCGAGTCCGTCGAGCGGGTTCTCAGGCATCGGCGAGCGTCTCCTTCCAGGTTGCCTTCAGTGCCGCGATATCGGCATCGACGATCGTCCGGGTGCCGAGCCGCACGACGAGCCGCGGCTCCGCGGTGACCCGCCCGGCACGGTGACAGGCAAGACCCTCGAACCGCGCGGCGAAAGTCTTGGCGCAGCGTTCCGCGACCGTGACCACGAAACGCCCGTTCGATTCCGAGAACAGCGCGGCGTCGGGGGCGAGATCGCGCGAACCCGAACACGCCTCGATATCGACAACCAGCCCAAGCTCTCCCGCCAGGGCCGACCGCGCCAGGGCGACGCCGAGACCCCCACGTGCGGGCGTTGCCGCCGATCGCACCTCCCCGGCGAGGATCGCCTCGCCCAGCGCGCGGTAAAGCGGCGCCGTTTCGCGGGTGTCGAGCTCGGGCGCCTTGTTGCCGACATAGGGATGCGGCGCGCCGGGCTCCTGCTTGAGACCGTCACGCTCGCCGCGCCACCGGAAATACTCGCTGCCGCCGGTCTCGTCGTGTGTCAGGCCGAGCACGAAGACCGCATCACCCGCGAGCTTGAGGTCGAGCGTGACGGCGGTGCGAACGTCGTCGATCTGGCCGATCGCCGAGACAAGCAGGGTCGGGGGCACGCTGATCTTGACCCCACCCATCACCGAGTCG
>JBFJTV010000121.1:0-7680 GCA_041625075.1 Candidatus Polarisedimenticolaceae bacterium
GCTCGTCCGCATGCCGTGCGTTCGTCCCATCCTCCAGGCGGGTGCCCGGCGGCCCGGCGCTCGCGACAGGAGATCGGGCGGGTTCGGAGACGTGCTCGCCGACGAGCCGGACGCCTGGCTGGGTCTCAAGCTCGACGGGTCACGTCCCATCGAGGACGTCCTGGCCAGGACCCCCGTGCTGAGCGCTCCGCACACCGCGGAAGCATCGGCAGACTGGTGGAGCTGGACGATGGGGGTTGGCAGCACCTTGGCCTGGCACCGCCGCGCGGTGTCGACCCTGCTCGATGACCCCGTTTCCGGACTTCCTGGGCGATCGTACGCGCAGCCCATGATCCAGCAGATGATGCGGGCCCGGGATGGCGACACCAGCGGGGCGACACTGATCCTGATCAACCCCGACGGGTTCGAGTCGGTCAACAAGCGCCTCGGTCGGGAGGCGGGAGACCGCGCCATTCGCGAGATCGCCGTTAGAGTTCGATCGTGCACTAGGCGCACCGATCTTCCGTTCCGCTACGGGGGAGCCGTCTTCGCCGTGACTCTTCTGGCGTCCAACGACGACGGCACCAGGCGAGTCGTGGACGCGATCTTGAAGGCGCTGTCCGAAGAGGACTATCTCGACGGTCGCCTGCGGTTGACCTTCAGTCTGGGCATCGGCAGCTATACACCGCGGCCCAAGGACGATGCTGCCTCGGCAATGCTGACCTTGATCCGGCGCGCTGACCACGCGCTCAACGAAGCGAAGACCGTGGGTGGGGCACGCGTCGTCTTCTGGCGGCCCGGGATGGAGGTCTCACCGAACAACCAGCGCGATCACCTCACGGGCATCTTCACCGCCGACCCGGCACGCGACTACCGCAACATGCTGCTGCTGTGGGAAACGGTGCGTGCGGTCTCCTCCCGCGTCGAAGACTTCGACGCCCTTGCGCCGAACGTCCTGAAACGGCTGGCGCATGCCTTCGGTGCCACCGCGGTCGCGATTTTCGAGCCCAAGGCCGATGGCGGGCTCATGGTCACGGTCAGGCATGAAGAGACTGCGGCCGGGTCGATCGACCTCGACAATCCTCCTGTCGACCTTATCGCCGAAGCTCCCGACGAGCATGGTCTCATCCGGCAGGTCCTCCCTGGTACCGACCCCGAGCGGTGCTTCTGCGCGGTCCCGCTCACGAGCGGCGGAAACTATCTCGGCGCGCTCTATCTCGAGGGACCGGCGGATCGGTTCCAGATGGACCCTCCCGACGCGTTGTTTCTGGAGGGGTTGACGAATCAGCTGGCCCGGGCCATCGAGCGTTCGCGGCAGGCCGTCACCGAACGAGAGCGCCAGGCGACCGAGAAACAGAGCCTGCAGTCCGAGCTGAGGGAACTTCGCGAAGCGCTGGGGCGGGCGAAGCTGGTTCACGTCTCTGCTTCGATGGATCGGCTACTCGAGGTGGCGCGCCGCGCCGCGGTCACCGATGCGACGGTGCTGGTCAGCGGCGAGAGCGGGACCGGTAAAGAACTGATCGCGCGGACCGTTCACGAGCTCAGCCCGAGGAGAAAGATGCCCCTCGTGGTCGTGGATTGCAGCGCGATCACGGCGACTCTCATGGAAAGCGAGCTGTTCGGCCACGAGCGAGGCGCCTACACGGGTGCCGACCGCTCCGGCCCGGGTCGGTTGAAGGAGGCCGATGGCGGGACGGTGCTATTGGACGAGGTCGGCGAGTTGCCACTGGAGGTGCAGAGCAAGCTTCTCCGTTTCGTTCAGGACAGACAATTCACCCCGGTCGGCGGAACGCGATCCATTTCGGTCGACGTCCGTCTGATCGCGGCCACCAATCGCGATCTCGCCGAGGAGATTCGCCACGGTCGGTTCCGCAGCGACCTGTACTATCGGCTCAAGGTGGTTCATCTGGACGTGCCGCCGCTCCGCGACCGCCGTGACGATGTTCAAGTGTTGGCGCAGCATTTCGTTCGGCAGTTCGGACTGAAATACCAGAAGCCGGTCGAGGGCTTCACCGAGGAGGCCCGGTCCGCCCTGATCGCACATGACTGGCCCGGCAACGTGCGCGAGCTGTGCAACCGGGTGCTGCAGGCTGTCGTGCTGAGCGAGGATCGGCTGCTCACCCCGCGAAGCCTGGGTTTCAACGGCAACGTTAGAAGTGCTGACGCCACGGCGACGGGCCTCGCACCGAAGCCTGCTCTGGAGCCTGCCGCGGAATCGACGATCATCGACCCCTGGTCCGCGTTACTGCAAGCTCTCGGGCTCCGGATCGACGAGATCGCCGGGGGGGGGCCCGCCCAACTCGTGCCGCTCGGCAAGTGGATCGAGCACGACCTGGTCCTGGCCGCTCACTCCGCCGCCGGCGAGGTCGCCACCCGGGGCGCCGAAACGCTGGGCATTCCGGAAACGACTTTCAGGCGCAGGCTGCGGAGGGCCGCTGGTGAGGAAATCTCGGGGCAGGCGGTCCGCCCCGAGGGCTGGGAGGAAGTTCGCGGCCTGATCGATCGGGTCATCGCCGAGCTGGACAACTCGGAGGAGGACCTCATCGACAGGGTCCGCGAGGAGATCATCCGGTTGCTCGAAGACCGCCTCCAGGGCGACGTCAAGCGGGGGGCGGCGTTGATGGGCGTGACCGAACCTACCTACCGCCGATGGAGATCGGCCTTTGGACGCGAGGTGGCGGACGTCGCCGACTGATCCAGCGAAATCGTTAGCTACTGCGCTTCGATCCGGAGCTTCTCGACGTCGCTCCTGCTGAGCTCGAACGAGACGAACCCCGAGCGCATCTCCCTCTCGATAACGATGTGATCGTCTCCTACGGCGAGCAGGCGGCCGCGAACATCGCCGCCGTCGGTTCGCTCGACCCAGACGTACTCGCCGACGAAGTCCTTGGCCTGTGCCATCGAGATTGCCCGGTCGGCGCCGAACGGATGGTGCTCTCCCGCGCGCTGCATATCGCCGGTCTGGTCCGAGCGCCCGATCTTGATCTCGGTGCTCTCCCGCGTCGCGTCCGACTGCGGATCCCGCAAGGCCATCTCGGGCGCATCCATCCCGCGCTCGATCGGCGCCCCGAATCCCATGGCCGCCGGATCGTCCATGCCCGGGCCGAGACTCACGCTGGGTGAAGAGTCCATCGTGGGGCCGCCAAAGCCGCCGCCCTGGGACATCATCGCGCCCATGGCCATCCCCATCATGGCACCGGCGGCGGCGTTGAACTCGTCGGCGGTGTTCGCGGCGAGAAGCTGGTCGAGCGCGCCCTCGACCATCGACAGCTGCAGGAGGGCCGCCTGCTTGTTCTCCTGCATCTCGGCGCTCGAGAACGCGGCGACCTGCTGCTGCATCTCGGCCATCTTCGACGGCCACTCGTCCACCAGGCTCTTGGGAAGCCACTTGCCCTCGACGCGCCGGTACTCCTCCTCGGACGGGGGCACACCGTTCACCTCGCTGCGGACCATCGCCGTGTCGCCCGAAGACGACAGCACCGTGACCTTCATGTTCGCGAGGTTCCGCATCTGCGTGTTGTATGCGTCATCGGGGGTCATCGCCGAGGCCTCGGAGAGGCTCTCCATGAAATCGCCACCCACGTCAGCGATGAACTCGCCGACATCCATGTTGCGGACCTCGTTGAGGTCGGCGAGCTCGCTGTCGGCGATGATGTCGACCATCGAGACGACCGCTCCCCAAGCTTTTTCGGCCTCGCCACGGTCCTTCATCTGTGATGCGAGCATCGGATGATCGAGGATGAAGTCCTGCTTCTCGTCGAGAACGCGCGAGAGCTTCTGAACGACGCTGAAGGTCTTGTTCCAGAGCTCGACGTCCATCTTGTCGGCCGCGTCGTGGACCAATGCGGTGACGTCCTGCTGGTAGCTCTCCGGAAGGGCGTGCCACAGGACCTCGGGCCGGCTGTCGGCCAGACCCTCGGCGATGCGCATCATCGCCTCGTCGGCCGTAACGGCCGGTTCCGGAGTGGCGGTGGCGGTGTCCCCGCCGCAACCGGCGGCGGAGAGTGCCAGGACGAACGAGAGTGTCGCAAACAAAACGATATGCAAAGGTTGCCGAGTCACGACGTGCCTCCTCGATAGACCGGTAGGCCGGATTCCCGGACAAAGCTAGGTCCGCCGTCGCCCGGAGGCCAGTCGCACGGGTACTTCAATTAATGGAAGATCAGACGGGGCGGAGAGCCTCGTCGAACGGGCAAAGATTGCGGAAGCCGTCACCGGTAATGACGTGGATGTGCTCGAGTGCCCGGAATGCCGGGGGCCGATGCGCCACCGTTGGGCGATTGAGAGTCGGGGGCGCCGGTAAGAAAAAGGCGGCTCAGGGTCAGCAGGTCGAGTGGAACAACTTTCCGACCGGTCTGGTGCCGATGAGCTCGTTGTAAAGACGCGTAAGCTTCCCCGTCAAGTAGACAATTCGAAAGTAGAGATTGCCAGCTCGTCGAGCCGGCGACGTACTCCCCCACGTCGATCGTGAACCCGTGGCTTCCCACTTGCGCATAGATTGCGAGCGTCGCGACGGCGAGTAGCGCCGCGATCCTGGCGCCCCGCGCCCGCTCACGTGATTCTTTTGCGGACCGTGGGTCCGAACGCATGAGACATAACGATACAGCAGCACCCTTCGCCGTGCTTTTGAAGGTATCTTGACGGGAACGGGAGGAACGCCATGAACGCTACCCGCCTCGTAGCAACCGTGGTTGTCTTGTCACTTTCCTGCGCCGGGGTCGCAGCGCAGACCACCGGTCTCATTCCATTGAACGACCTCGGTTCCGGTACCTACCTTGGTTTCGAGGGGGGACTCTATCCGGGTGGGAAGAACACGCCGCCATCCGCACACCGTCAGGCAGCGCTGGCGATGGCGGCCGAGATCGTTCCGCGAAATGCAGCGGGCGATCCGGACCCGGACGGCTGGATCGTGGCGGTCGCCATCGGCATGTCGAACGCGGCACACGAGTTCGCCGCATTCGAGCGTAACGAAGACGTCAACATCGATCGCAACGCGCGCGTCGTGCTGCTCGACACGGCCCTCGGCGGGCAGAGCGCGGCGATCATCGCCGATCCCGGAGCGGGTTACTGGACCATCGTGGAACAGAAGCTGGCGTCGATGGGGTTGACGGCCGCCCAGGTGCAGGTCGCCTGGCTCAAGGAGGCCAACGCCAATCCGCCGAACAACTTCCCGACTCACGCCGAAGAGCTACGCGACGACCTCGAGACCATCGCGAACAACCTTCACGACAAGTACCCGAACATGAAGATCTGCTATCTCTCGAGCCGGACCTACGGTGGCTACGCCACGATCCCGCTCAACCCTGAGCCTCAGGCCTACGAAACGGGGTTCTCAGTCAAGTGGGTGATCGAGGACCAGATCGCGGGAGATCCCGATTTGAACTTCGGCCAGCTACCGGGCCCCGTGCGCGCGCCGTTGCTTCTGTGGGGTCCGTATCTCTGGGCCGACGGGACGAACCCGCGGTCGGACGGGCTCATCTGGCTCAGGACCGACTTTGAAGAGGACGGTACCCACCCGTCGCCCGACGGTGAGCAGAAGGTCGCGGGTCTGCTCTCCGAGTTCTTCGAGGTCGACATCACGGCGAGGCCGTGGTGGCCGCGCCACGACGCCGACGCGGTGCTCCTGACGTTCGATGCGGACAAGGACACCCATGTCGAGCAGGCGAACCCCAACATGAACTTCGGGCAGTCGCCGACGCTGGTGGCAACCGCCGGCGACGCCCTCTCCATCATCTACCTCGGCTTCGACACGGGGTCGGAGGGCAGCCTGGCCGCGCTGGCCAAGCTCAGCCTGCGGGTGCGGCAAAGCGGCGGGGGCAGCGTGTTCGGGGTGGGCAATACCGCGTGGCAGGAGAACTCGATCACCTTCAGCACGGCGCCCGAGGTCGGCCCTCTGCTGGTGGAATTGCCCGTATCGTCCCGCGACTCGACGATCGCGGCAGCCGTGACGGGGACGGTCCAGCCCGACGCCGATGGCTCGGTCTCGTTCGCGCTCGGGCTGCCGGGCGCCGGCCGGAAGGACTACCACAGCAAGGAGGCCGGCCAGCCTCCACGGCTCGTGCTCGCCGTGCCGTGCTCGGCCTCACCGGACTCGGACGGTGATGGACGCAGCGACGTCTGCGATTGCTCGCCGAACAACGGGACGCTGTTCGCGGGGCCCCATGAGATCCGCAACCTCCGCTGGCTCGACGGGGCAACGCTGGCCTGGGATTCCGATGCGTCGAACTCGGGCAGCTCCACGGTCTACGACGTGATGAGCGGGAACCTTGACGACGTTGCGTTCTACGAGACCGGTCCCGACGATTTGTGCCTCGGGGACGACCTCGCGGCGCTTTCGTTGGTGGACACCTCGCCCCCCGTGACGAGCGGCGAGGGACGCTTTTTCCTGGTCCGCGGGGACAACGGCTGCGGCAAGGGCCGCTACCAGACCGCCTCCAGCGGGCGCGACCGGCTGACGACGGTCTGTCCCTGACCGGCCTTGCTCAGCAGGTCGAGTGGAACAACCCGCCCACGGGTTGCTTCCCGACGAGCTCGTTGTAATGACGCGCCGCCGCGGACGTCTCCTCGACGTGGACGGTGACGCCCTCGCGTTCGAGCAGCTCCAGCGTCTCGGGACAGGTTTGAAGCATGAGCTGCATCCCGCGGGTCAGGACGACGACCCTGGCGCCGTGATCGAGAAGCTCCTGCACGTCCGACGGTTGGATCCCGGGTACGTGGCGCGTGCCCGTTTCCCCCCAATCCCACTCGCGCCCCCCGCCGGGGTATAGCTTGAAGTCCTTGCCCTCCCCGACGCCCTCCACCTCCATTCGGCCCCAGGAGATGTGAGTGATTCTCGGCGACTCGGCCACCTTCAGCATCAAGTTGCCCTCTGCCCGGGCCCGGGCGATCCAACCGGCGCACCCCGGGCGCAAGGTCAGAACCTGCTTCCCACGAGCGGCGAAGCCTCCGTCTGCGGCACGTGACAGGTCGTGCAGGCATAGCGAGCGCCCACCACCGCCGTGCCCACCTCCGACGGAGCGTTGCGAAGATCCGTGTAGTGGCTCGCCGGGATCGGGGTCGGCAGTCCCTCCTCCTTCTCGCCGTCGATCATGTGACAATCGAGACAGAGATTCTCGTCGCGAGTGATCGGCAGATAGTCGGAGGCGGTGTGCGAGATCGTCGGCGGAGCGCCCTCGAAGACCCGCGGGAGCACGCCACGCTCGCCGGGTTCCGAAGTGTCGTCGGCGACGGGGTCGGGGTCGGGGACGTCACGGACGTCGACCTTGCTCAGACCGATCTGAACGTCGGAAATTGCCCCTTGCTCGACTCGTCCCGCACAACCGGCCAGCAACACGATCACGCAAACCGAGACCAACAGCCTCATCATCCGCCCCCTCATGCCTTGTAGACCTTGACGGCACATTTCTTGAAGTCCGTCTGCTTGGAGATCGGACAGGTCGCGTCCAGGGTGACCTTGTTGATGAACACACCCTCGTCGAACCAGGGAACGAAGACCAGTCCGCGGGGCGGTTGATTGCGGCCTGCGGTCTCGACACGAGCCTTGATCTTGCCCCGCCGCGACTCGGCCCAGACGAGATCGTTGCGGCGCAACTCCCGCTGCTCGGCGTCCGCGGGGTGCATGAAGATCTGCGCCGTGGGCATCGCGCTGTGGAGTTGCGGTACCCGCCGCGTCATCGAGCCGGAGTGCCAGTGCTCGATCAC
>JBFJTV010000122.1:0-7661 GCA_041625075.1 Candidatus Polarisedimenticolaceae bacterium
CGATTGGTGGTGCTGAGGTTGCCGGCAACGAGATCGAGGTCGCCGTCACCATCCATGTCCCCGAGCGCGATCCCACGGGTGGAGGCAGCATCGCTCGTGATGTTGATGCCCACGACCCCATTGAACGGGTCGGCGGTGCCGTTGTTCAGGTACAGGCGATTGCTCTGACTCGAACTGTTGCCCACGACGACATCGAGGTCGCCGTCACCGTCCATGTCTCCGAGAGCGATACCGACCGAAACCTGGGCGTCGTCCGTGATGTTGGTTCCCGTGACCCCGCTGAACGGGTCGGCGGTGCCGTTATTCAGATAGAGACGATTGGGCTGGCTGCCGCTGTTCGCGATCACGACATCGAGGTCGCCGTCCCGGTCGACGTCTCCGAGCGCGGCCGCACTCGAGAACTGCGCGTCGGAGGTGACGTCGGAGCCGGTGACGCCGTTGAACGGGTCGGTGGTGCCATTGTTGAGGTAAAGCCGGTTGGGTTGGCCCAGATTGGCCATCACCACGTCGAGGTCGCCGTCGCCGTCCACGTCGCCCAATGCCAGGCCGAACGAATCGTCGGTGTCCGCCGAGATCGAAGTCGAGGCGAACCCAGCCGAGAACCCGCCGAATCTCGTCTGCCGAAACGCGAGCAAGAGGGCTTGCTCGTCGGTCGACCAGTTCGCGTTGGTCCGGGTGTCGTCCCGGAGATTCGTGTCGGAGAAGTCCTCGGTGAGTGGAAGCCCGGGTACCGCCGCCTGATAGGTGATCACCGCACTTGCTGCGACCAGGAGACAAACCCCTCCGGCCACCCACAGGTGCATCAGACGACGACGCAGGAATCCCCGCAGACGGTTCCGTCTGGACATCTAGAACCCCTCCCAGGTCGGTTGTGCTCCGAGTCTTCGCCTCAACCCGTTGTTCGCCCTTCGCACGCGACCCTCCTGGGCCCGTACCGGACACACCCTTCGACTGTCAAGCTTTTGCCCGCAAAGGTACTTAATACGCGAATTCGGGACCCACGCAATGGGAAATCCCGGCTTGGTGAGGAGGCGAAAAACCCTGCCGCTTCAGCAACTTCCGCGCGGCAATCCGATGCGCGGAGAGAGCGTCCGCAGGCGGCCCACACGCCGCTTTCCGGTCGCGTGGGCCGAACACGTGAAAACCCGACCCGGTCAGCCGCGATTGGACGGTTATACTTCCCCGATCCGGAGGAGCGGGGGGCGCGTATGTCGTTGCAGCCCGGGCAGATGCTGGCCCACTTCCGCCTCGGCGAAAAGATCGGCCAGGGCGGGATGGGGGAGGTCTACGAGGCCGAGGACACCCGTCTGAAGCGCCGTGTCGCCGTCAAGATCCTCCCGGCCGCGATGGCCGGGGACAGCGAGCGTCTCGACCGGTTCCAGCGCGAGGCGCAGGTCGTGGCCGCGCTCAACCACCCGAACATCGTGACGATCTTCTCGGTCGAGGAGGCCGAGGGCCTGAGCTTCATCGCGATGGAGAGGGTCGAGGGGCAGACGCTCGACCGGATCATCCCAAAGGACGGTCTGCCGCTCGCGAGGCTGTTCGACATCGCCATCCCGCTTGCCGACGCGGTCAGCGCCGCACACGAGAAAGGCGTGACCCACCGCGACCTCAAGCCGGCGAACGTCATGGTCAGCGCCGACGGGCGAGTCAAGGTTCTCGACTTCGGACTGGCCAAGCTCAGGGACGAGATCACGGCGACCGAGGAAACATCGCTCCCGACGCAGAACGTGACCGAGGACGGGATCGTCCTCGGGACCGTCCCGTACATGTCTCCGGAACAGGTTCAGGGGAAGAGCGTCGAGCCCCGGTCGGACATCTTCTCGTTAGGCATCATGTTGTACGAGATGTGTACGGGTCGCCGGCCCTTCAAGGGAGAGACCTCGGCCCATGTGATCTCGTCGATCCTCCGAGATTCACCGGATTCCGTGACCGACCTCAACCAGGAATTGCCGCGCCACCTCGCGCGGATCATCCGGCGCTGTCTCCAGAAAGATTCGCGTCGGCGCTTTCAGACCGCGCTCGATCTTCGAAACGAGCTCGAAGAGCTGAAGGGAGAAATCGAGTCGGGTGAGGTCCAACCGGCCAGTATCTCGATGGCGCCCGTGACCGCCGGAACGCGTCGCCGGTGGTGGCCGCTCGCTGTGCTCGTGCCCGCTCTGGTTCTGGTGATCGCGGGCATCGTGATGTTCTGGCCGAGGGCGCCGGTCGCGACGTCTTCCACGCTCGAGACGACCTTCGCGCAACTGACGCAACAAGCGGGGCAGGAGCTGCGACCGACGCTGTCGCCGGACGGAAAGTTCGTTGCCTACATGAGCAGGGGCTCCGGGAACTGGGACATCCATCTCCAGCGGATCGGCGGTCGCAATCCGATCAATCTCACCGAGCGATCGTCCGAAGACGACGGCAGCCCCAAGTTCTCGCCCGACGGCGAATGGATCGCGTTCCGTTCCGAGCGACAGGGTGGCGGGATCTTCGTGATGGGCGCCACCGGGGAATCGGTTCGGCGCGTGACCGAGGGAGGATTCGACCCCGCGTGGTCTCCCGATGGCGCGAAGATCGTCCATGCGACCGAAGCAACCGCCCAGAACCCGTACTCGCGCAGCACCGTCAGCCAGCTGTGGGTGACCGAAGTGGCGACGGGGGAGACGAAGCTGCTGTACGCCGGCGACGCCGTTCAGCCCGACTGGTCGCCGAACGGCCTTCGCATCGCCTACTGGGGGCTCCAGGGCGACAGTGGGCAGCGGGATCTGTGGACCATCAAGGCCGACGGAACGGATCCCGTTCGGGTGACCGACGACCCGGACCTCGACTGGAACCCGGTGTGGTCGCCCGACGGAAACTGGCTTTATTTCTCCAGCGATCGAGGCGGCAGCCTCAACCTCTGGAGGATTCCGATCGACGAGAGCTCGGGACAGGCCCGTGGCGCTCCCGAGCCGGTCACGACACCCTCGCGCTGGAGCGGGGAGTTGAGCTTCTCGCGCGAGGGCGACATGCTGGCCTTCACCACGATGGACAACCGCCAGAACATCCGGAAGGTGGCCATCGACCCGTCGACGGGCGTCGCTCGGGGAGCCCCGGAGGACGTCACCCGTGGCACGGCCGCGGTCGGCACGGCGTCCTTGTCGCCCGACGGCCGGTGGCTCGCCTACCGGTCGGTCGGGAGGCAGGAGGATGTTTTCGTCGTCCGCGCCGACGGGGCGGAGGTCCGCCAGCTGACCGACGACGCCTACAAGGACCGTTCGCCGCAGTGGTCCCCGGACGGATCGCGCATCGTGTTCTATTCCGACCGCGGAGGACGATACGAGTTCTGGACCATCCGACCCGACGGCAGCGGTCTGGAACAGATGACGGAGACCACAGGACGCGCGCTGTGGTACCCGATCTACTCGCCGGACGGAACCAGAGTCGCGGGACACAACGAAGCCGGAAGTCAGGTCTTCGACATTACGGGGACGCTCCCGGTCCGTGAGAGCGCCTCGCTGCCGGCGCTCGGAACCGACCGGTCGTTCTCGGCGTGGAGCTGGTCGCCGGACGGCACCCGCCTCGCGGGTTATGCCATGACGTTCGACGGCTTCTACCCCGCCGGGACGATCGTCTACACGCTCGCGAGCGGGGAGTACGAAACCGTGAACGAGGTCGGACAGGGTGTGGACGGCACCTGGGGTGGCCAGCCCGTCTGGTTCCCGGACGGCCGTCGGATAGTCGTCAACCACAATCGTGATCTGTATCTCATCGATAGCCGCGGAAAGTCCAGGGTCCTCCTCTCCGCGGATGCCGACGAGATTCTGACCACGATCGGCGTTTCGAGCGATGCCCGGGCCGTCTTTTTCGAACGAGCGACGAGCGAGGCCGACATCTGGCTCGTCGCCCTGGAGTAGAAAACCGATGAGCGAAGCGGCGGTTCGGCCGGAGACCGGAGTCGTGACGGCGGGTCCCGTGACCTCCGGAGAGCGGATCGGCTCGATCGATGTCCTTCGGGGGTTCGCGCTTCTCGGCATCCTCGTGATGAACATCCAGACGTTCGCGATGATCGGAGCGGCGTACTTCAGCCCCACCGCGTTCGGCGATCTTACGGGCGCCAACTGGATCGTATGGCTGTTCTCGCACGTGCTGGCCGACCAGAAGTTCATGACGATCTTCTCGATGCTCTTCGGCGCGGGCATCGTGATCATGTCCGAGCGTGCCGTCGCGGCGGGACGGAGTGCCGCGGCGCTGCACTACCGACGCATGTTGTGGCTGATCGTGTTCGGTCTGGCCCACGCCTACCTGCTGTGGTACGGCGACATCCTGTACCTCTACGGGGTGTGTGGGCTCGTCGTCTTCCTTTTTCACAAGCTCTCCCCGCGCTGGCTGCTTGTTCTCGGTGTCCTATCTCTCGCGGTTTGCTCGGGGATCTGGAACTTCCTCGGATGGTCGATCCAGTTCTGGCCCCCCGAGGCTCTCGCCGATCTCGCGGCGGACGTCCAGCCCGACGCCGCTGCGGTCGCCGAGGAAATCGCAATCTACCGTGGCGGCTGGCTGACCCAGATGACAAAACGAGTCCCCGGTGCCCTCGAGTTCCAGACCTTTATCCTGCTGATCTGGGGCGGCTGGCGGGCCGGAGGGTTGATGCTCATCGGGATGGCGGTCTTCAAGCTCGGGGTGTTCAGCGTTCGACGATCCGACAGTTTCTACCTCACCCTCGTCATCATCGCGCTGGTGATCGGACTTCCCGTCGTCTTGCTCGGTGTCCCGGGAATCCTCGCCATGGGCGCGCGTCCCGGGACGTTCTTCACGGTGACACAGTTCAACTTTTGGGGAAGCATCGCCATGAGCTTCGGGTGGGTAGGACTGGTGATGCTGGCGTTTCGCGCCGGCTGGCCACGGTTTCTTCTCACGCGTCTGGCAGCCGTGGGACGGATGGCGTTCTCGCTCTACATCCTGCAAACCGTCATTGCGACGACGATCTTCTACGGACATGGTTTCGGTCTTTTCGGTCAGGTCAACCGGATCGGACAGATCGCGATCGTCGCTGCCATGACGATTCTTCAGTTGGGGATCGCTCCACTGTGGCTCGAGCGTTTTCGCTTCGGCCCTCTCGAGTGGCTGTGGCGGAGCCTGACGTATTGGCGCGCGCAGCCCATGCGCCTCGACCGTTCATGACATGCCAGTGTTCTTTTTTGGCCACCTCAACGCGGTGCGCATGCAGCTTCGACGACACCCGCGAGTGCCGTCTCGAAGTACAATCCCGAGGCTGGGGAAAAGGAGATGTCCCAAACCGACCCACATGAGCCCTTCGCCGCGCCGGGTGACACCGAGCAACCGCTTCGCGCCGTGCTCGAGGGCGTGTCGTCACTGACGGGAGTGGATTTCTTCCGCTCGGTCGCGCGCCAGCTCACCGCCGCGCTCGACGTGCGCCTCGCGTTCGTTGCCGAGGTCGCCGACGAGGCACGCACCCGCGCGCGCACCCTGGCGTTCTGGAAGGACGAGGCGCTGGCGGAGAACTTTGAGTACGCACTCGCCGGGACGCCGTGCGAGCACGTCATCGGCAACAGCGTCTGTTACCACCCGAAAAACGTCCAGAAGCTGTTCCCCGAGGACAAGGGCCTGGCGCGTATGGGAATCGAGAGCTACATCGGGATTCCGGTCTTGGGCTCCCGCGGTGCGGTCGTCGGTCATCTGGCCGCGATGGACGTCAAACCGCTCGAAGGGCGGCTGAGCTCCAAATGGATCCTGAAGGTCTTTGCGGCCCGGGTGGGAGCAGAGATCGAGCGCCGCCGGGCCGAGGCCGGGCTCCGGGAGAGCCGGCAACGCTACGCCCTCGCCACACGGGCAGCCAGGGTGGGGGTGTGGGACTGGGACGTGGGGTCGGGGGAGTTCTACCTCGACCCGAACGTCAAGGAGATCCTCGGGTACCGCGATGACGAGATTCCCAACGATCTCGATGCGTGGTCCGAATACATCCACCCCGACGATCGAACAAGGGTCATGGAGGAAGTCGAACGACATCTCGAGAGCGCGGACCTGGAGTACGTCTGCGAGCACCGCATGCTGCACAAGGACGGGTCGATTCGGTGGATCGCCGCCAAGGGAACGACGATCCGCGATGACGACGGGCGGCCGTTGCGTCTGGTCGGGACGGACGCGGACATCACCGAACGCAAACACGCCGAGGAAGAACGCGAGGGACTCGAGGCCCAGCTTCGGCAGGCGCAGAAGCTCGAGAGTCTTGGAGTTCTCGCCGGAGGCATCGCTCACGACTTCAACAACCTGCTCATGGGAATTCTGGGAAATGCCAGTCTCGCGGCTCAGGAGCTTTCCGCCCATTCAAAGGTGCGGCGTCGGATCGAGGGCATCGAGACGGCGGCGCTCCGAGCGGCGGATCTCACCCGGCAGCTCCTGGCTTATGCGGGCAAGGCGAGCTTCATCGTCTCGGCGATCGACCTCAACCGGTCGATCCGGGAGCTGGCGCCGCTGCTCGAGACCGCGGTTTCCAAGAAAGCGATCTTTCGTTACGAGCTGACCGAAGACCTTCCATCCATCGACGGTGACGCGAGCCAGGTCGGACAGGTGGTCATGAACCTGCTGACCAACGCCTCGGATGCTCTCGAGGACGAGCCGGGGATCATCACACTCAGCACCGGCGTCATAGAGGTGGACGCGGGCTACTTTGCGGGCTCGCAAACGGGTGACGATCTGCGGGGCGGGACCTACGTCTTTGTCGACGTCTCGGACGCCGGGGCCGGGATGGATCCCGAGACCCAACGAAAGATCTTCGATCCGTTCTTCACGACGAAGTTCCTCGGACGGGGACTCGGGCTTGCGGCCGTTCTCGGGATCGTTCGCGTGCACGGCGGTGCGATCAAGGTCGCGAGCCGTATGGGCGAGGGCACGACGATCCGTGTCCTGTTTCCACGCGGCGCGTGTGAGACCGATGAGCCGATCGAGTCGGTCCACGTTCCGGAGAAGCTCAGCGGCACCGGCACGATCCTCGTGGTGGACGACGAGGAGACCGTTCGGGAGACCGCGCGCGCGATGCTCGAATCACTGGGGTTCGATGTGATCGAAGCCGGTGACGGCGTCGAGGCCGTCGAGGCCATGCGCTCACATGCAGAACGGATACGCGCCGTCCTGCTCGACATGACGATGCCTCGTCTCGACGGCGAGAAGGCCTTTTTCGCGCTGCGTGGGATGAACCCGGAAGCACCGGTGATTCTGATGAGCGGCTACGACGAGCAGGACGTCACTCGCCGTCTGGCGGGTCGGCGTCTGGCCGGTTTTCTGCAGAAGCCGTTCCGCGCTTCGGACCTCGTCGAAAGGCTCCGTCAGGTACTCGGCTAGTAGGGACATGCCTTTGTTGCCGATTTGGTGTCGGACCTCCCGTGGCAAGGTCCCGTGCAACCGCAAGAACTTCTAGAAGGTGTGGCACCAAACGGCCAACAAAGGCATGTCCCCTAGTTGGCAGAGCAGTGATCTCGCGGGAGCATCCCTGACTCTAGCAGGACACCCAGCACGGCGTCGCCGACGATTGCATGTCCCGCCGGGTTCCAGTGAAAATCGCCAGGCAGGTGGTGCGTGTCGTAGTCCTCGGACGGGATGTAATCGTCGATGTGGACGAGCTGCGCGGTCGTTTCCCCGAGATAGCGCGCCAGGCGCCGGTCGCGCCCGCCCTGCCCGTC
>JBFJTV010000123.1:0-7657 GCA_041625075.1 Candidatus Polarisedimenticolaceae bacterium
CCACGCGAACCGGCGAAGGAGCACGAGCAGGATGACGAACGTCAGAGCTGTCCAGAACATCGTGCCGATGTGCGGGTCGAGCAGACCCTCTCCGCCGCCTCCTTCCCCGGATGCCAGAGCGTTCAGGCTTGCGAGCGCCGACGTCGAAACGCCGGCGGCAAGTCTCGCACGCATCTACTTGAGACCCAGGAGGAAGCAGATCACCAGCGCGAGCAGCGTGGCGCCCTCGATCAGCGCCGCGGCGATCAGCATCGCCGTCTGGATCGTCGCAGCCGCCTGGGGCTGGCGCGCGATGCCCTCCATGGCGCTTGCCGCGAGACGGCCGATGCCGGTCCCACCGCCGATGATCGCCAGACCGGCTCCGATGCCGGCACCAACGTAGGCCATACCCGATGCTTCCATTTCCGCGATCCTCCTTCCCGATCCCCGGCCTAGTGCGCGGGGTGGACGGACATGCCGATAAACTGGGCCGTCAACATCGTGAAGATGTAGGCCTGAAGTGTCGCGACCAACAACTCCAACAGATACATGAACAAAGTAAACAGCACCGAGAACGGCGCCGCGATGTACCACACCGAGCTGAGAACGAAGATGAGCGAGATCAGGGCGAGAATGACGACGTGTCCCGCCATCATGTTGGCGAACAACCGGATCGCCAGGGCAAACGGTTTGATCAGCATGCCCAGGAACTCGACGAAGACCATGACGGGCATCATCCACAGCGGCAGTCCGGAAGGAGCGAGGTGCTTGAAGTGCCCGACGACACCGTACTCCTTGATGCCGGCGTACTGGATGACCCCGAAGGCGATCAGCGCGAGGGCGGCGGTCACCGAGATGTTGCCGGTCGCGGTGGACATGAACGGGACCAGCCCGAGAAGGTTACAGGCCAGGATGAAGAAGAACGTCGTCATGAGATAGCCGACGAAACGGTCGCCCGCAGGACCCATGGCCTTCCGGGCGATCTCGTCCCGGATGTAAATCATGATGACTTCGAGAACGTTTCGGGTTCCGCTGGGCACCGGTTCTTTGATCTTGCGTGAGGCCCACAAGAAAATGAACAGGAGAACCGCTGCCGCGATCCACATCATGACGACATGGGTGGTGATCGAGAAGTCGATCTTGAAGGCGGGTATCGTCAGCTTCTCCGTCAGGGTGATTTCCGGGACTTCTAGAAGCCACTCGGGGAACTCCCACCCCAGGAAGGAGTCGCTGTCCTGGATGTGCTCGATGATGTAGGGTCCCGGGTTGTAGAGAGGCTCGGCCGCTTGCTCGGCTGTCGCTTGCGCGGTCTCCGGTTCCACCGCCGTCGTCACTGTCTCTTTCTCCCGTCCGACCCGTTACGGTTATCGGGTTGCCCGGTTTGAAGCCGCCGCGACTCCCGGTAAAACCACACGACCTCGAACACCTGCAGCGGGACGAACCCCGCGATCACCCCGGCGAGGTAGGCCCACGCCGCGCCGTCGCCGCTCTGCGCGGCGCCGATGGCGCCGATGACCGCGGCGAACAGACGCGCTAGCATACCCGTGCCGAGCGCCTTGACAAACCCCGAACCGGGCTTGCCGTGCTCCGCGGCGAGCCAGGCGCCCCCGGCCACGCTCAGCACCGCGAGCATCCCCCACCCGAGACCGCTCCACACGATCCAGGTGGTGCCGCGGGGTCTGACGGCAACCCACAGCAGGGCCCCGAAGACCACCGCCACCGCCGATGCGCCCAGAGCGTATCGGCGGGCCCGCATTCCCCTCACCGGTCGTCCTTCGTCTTCCCGAGCGTCCTACGAAAGAGGCCGTAGAACGAAAGGCCCACCCCGGCGAAGGCACCGACCACGAGCCACCAGGGGCTCGTATCCAACCAGACATCCAACCGGTACCCGATGTAGATTCCGAGAAGCACCGGGATGGCGATCTCGAACCCGAGTCCGAAATAAGACCAGGGCGAGGGGGTCTTGCCGTCCTGACCGGAGTTCGTCACACCCCCATCATCACCGTTGGGGGCGTACTCTAGCAAAACTGTCAAGATTCATCACCTACCCAGCGGGAGCGTCGCGAACTGGGCCAGCTTGATGAAAGGCTGGGGATAAAGGCCGATCAGCAGCACGAAAACCACCGCCGCCCCCACCGCGATTCCCACGCCGAGCGGGACGGGAACGCGCCGGGTCTCCTCCGGCGTTTCCACGCACATCGCGACCACGATCCGGACGTAGTAGTACAGTGAGATCGCGGTGTTGACGACGGCGATGACCGCGAGCCAGGCGTAGTCGGCCTTGACGGCGGCTCCGAACAGCCACCACTTCCCGATAAACCCGGCGGTCGCCGGGATGCCCGCGAGGGACAGCAGAAAGATCACCATCGCCCCGGTCGCCAGCGGGTTCGTTCGCCACAGCCCCCTGAAGTCCTCGATCCGATCGCCGACGATGTCGTGGCGCCGGAGCATCGTGACCAGGCCGAACGCACCCATGTTCGCGAAGGTGTACACCAGGAGGTAGAACACCACCGAGGTCATCCCGTAGCGGATCGTCAGCTGATCGCCACCCGCGGCCCCCACCGCGATCAGACCCATCAAGATGTAGCCGGCGTGCGCGATCGACGAGTACGCCAGCATCCTCTTGACGTTGTCCTGCAGGATCGCAGCGATGTTGCCCAGGGTCATCGACGTCACCGACAGCAGGACCCAGAGCGGCATCCAGTCGTTCACCAGACCGGAGAACCCGTGGAGAAAGACGCGCAGCAGCATCGCGAAGGCGGCAGCCTTGGCGGCTGTCGAGATGAACCCGGTCACCGGAGTGGGCGCTCCCTCGTAGGCATCGGGCGCCCACATGTGGAACGGGACGGCGGCGATCTTGAAAGCCATTCCCACGACGACGAGGATCGCGCCGATCTGCAGCAGCACCATCGGCTCGGTCCCCCCGCGCGCGATCGCGCGCGCGATCCCGTCGAGGTTGAACGTCCCCGTGGTGCCGTAGATCAGCGAGATCCCGTACAGCAGCACGCCGGAGGCAAACGCTCCCAGCAGGAAGTACTTCAGCGCGGCCTCGTTCGAGCGCCGCTTGAACTTGCTGAACCCCACCAGGACGTAGCTCGACAGCGCCATCGTCTCGAGACCGATGTAGATCGTGAGAAAATCGTTCCCCGACGCGAGGAACATCATCCCGAGCACCGCGAAGACGACCAGGGCGTAGAACTCGCCCGATTGCACGCCCTCCCAGTCGAGGTAGCGCATCGCGAGAAGGACGCAGAACGCCGCTCCGATCAGGAAGATGAGCTTGAAGACGATCGAGAAGCCGTCGGCGACGAACGAGGCCCGCCCCGCCCCGTCGAGAAACACGCCGGCCGGATCGTGCGCCTGCAGCTTGGGTCCGCCGAACGGGACGCCCGGAAGGTAGGACGCGACCAGCACGGCGGCCATCGCGAGACCGAGAAGCGCGACGATCCCCGTGGCCCGACGCAGCTCGGGTGGCAGGACTGCCCCGAGCCCCAGAAGCAGGAAGCCCACGACCGTCAGCAGCAGCTCCGGCTTGAGCCAGGCGAGATTGCTGAGAAAAACCGAGGGGTCGAAACCGGCCATTAGGAGCCTGTCCGCGTATTGCCTTCGACCGCGTTCCGTGCGCCGCGGGGGCAGATGCAAGGCGCCGCGCCGCAGACAGATGCCGCAGTATCGGCAAGGCGCGGGAACGCAGCAGATGGCCCCGCGCCGCCGGAACCCCTCGGGCGCGTGGGGGTTGCGGGCCCATACTTCGTTGCTCGTCGTCGACGATACTCGAGCATCGATTTCCTCCTCGCGCCTCGTCTGCGCCGCGCAAGACCCACGCGCGCGGCCGGAGGCAATGCTCGGACAGGCTCCTATTCCGCCTCGGCGTCCTCGGTCATCGTTTGCTCGAGCAGGTGCGCGACTTGTGCCGGGTCGTCGGGATCGACGGCGTCGGGTCGCAGACGGGCCACGGCCTCGGGATAGACGTACGTCTTGTTGACCTGCCGGACGAGGCGGTCGATCGGCTCATCGAGAATCTTGAAGAACGGCTGGGGATACAACCCGATCCAGAACGAGCAGATCGTCAACGGCAACAGGGTCATGATCTCGCGGAAGTTCAGATCGACGAGCTTCTCGTTCTCCGGCTTGTCCACCGTCCCGAAGATCGTGCGCTGGTACAGCCACAGCATGTACGCCGCGCCGAGAACGATGCCCGTCGCCCCCAGAATCGCCCAGAACTTCTGCGGCAGCCGGATCGCGCCGGCCAGAATGGTGAACTCGCCGACGAAGCCGTTGCCGGGGATCGCGGGCATCCCGATCGACGACAGCATCATGATCATGAAGAACACGGCGAAAACCGGCATGATCTTCCACAACCCGCCGTACTCGGAGATGAGCCGCGTGTGCCGGCGCTCGTAGACGAGACCGACGATCAGGAACAGCGCGCCGGTGGACAACCCGTGGTTGATCATCTGCAGCGTCCCGCCGGCGAGACCCTGGTGGTTGAGCGCGAAGACGCCCAACATCACGAACCCGAGGTGGCTGACCGACGAGAACGCCACCAGACGCTTCCAGTCTTTTTGAACGAGCGCGACCATGGCGCCGTAGATGATCCCGATGATGCACAGCGTCAGCGCGAACGGCAGGAAGTAGTCGGTCGCGTCGGGTAGCATCGGAAGGCTGAAGCGCAGGAAGCCGTACGTTCCCATCTTGAGCAGAACGCCGGCCAGGATCACCGACCCGGCCGTGGGAGCCTCGGTGTGTGCGTCCGGAAGCCACGTGTGGAACGGGAACATCGGAACTTTGATGGCGAATCCGACGAAGAATGCCAGCCAGATCCAGCGCTGGAGATCGAACCAGTCGGTCCACGTTCCCATCGCCTGGAGCATCCGGACGTCGAAGGTGTACACCCCGGTCAGCTTGCCGTGGAAGAAGTACAGCGCGAGGATCCCAAGCAGCAGCAACACCGAGCCCAGCAGCGTGTAAAGAAAGAACTTGATCGCGGCGTAGAGCTTGCGCCCGCTTCCCCAGATGCCGATGAGGAAGTACATCGGAACCAGCATGACCTCCCAGAAGACGTAGAACAGAAAGAAGTCGAGGCTGACGAACACGCCGATCATGCCGGTCTGGAGAATTAGGAGGAACGCGTAGAACCCCTTGACGCGGTCCTGGATCGCGGTCCACGAGCACAGCGCGGCGATGAACCCCAGCAAGGTCGTCAGCAGGACGAGCAGCATCGAGATGCCGTCGACCCCGAGCAGGTACTTGACCCCGATCGCGGGGATCCAATCCGCCTCGTAGACAAACCGGAAGCCGAACTCGTCTTGCGGTGCGTTGCTCCACGCAAACCACAACGGCAGGCTGACGAGAAAACCCAGGCCGGCCACGAGCGTCGCAAATCTCGCGATCAACTCCTTGCGTTCCGCCGGGAAGAACAGAATGACCAGCGCTCCCGCAAGCGGGAGATAGGTGATCACGTTGAGTAGTTGATCTCCGAACGGATTCATCGGCCGAACTCCCCTCGCTCCTCGGAGACGCCGGCGGCGCCCCCCGAACGACTACCGGGCCACTGTATAGAACACAATCAGGACGAAAATGCCAAGCACCATCGCCGCCACGTAGGTTTGTACCCGTCCCGTCTGCAATCTCCTGAAAACCGCTGACATCCCGCGGATACTGTAGGCGGAGAGGTTGACCACCCCGTCCACGATCCAGCGATCGTACAGGTCCGAGAGCGTCGAAAGACCGAGGGTGGTGTTGCGCACCAGGTGGACGCCCCCGTCGATCACCCTCTCGTCCGTGACGCGAAACGCCCTGCTGGTCGCGTAGAACGGGCGAAGCACGGCGAGCTCGTACAGCTCGTCCACCCAGTAGAGGTTGCGAACCAGGCGGTAGAGCGGGCCGAACGCCGCCGCCAGCCGACGCGCCGCGTCGAGACTGCGGTAGAGCCGGATCGCCACCACGAGCCCGACCACCGCGAGCCCCAGCGACAACCCCATCAGGCCCAGCTCGAGACCCGCCGAGTGCGCCGCCTCGCCGCCGCCGTGAGCGGCAGCACCGTGGGCCGCGTCAGCGTGGGGAACCGACAACGACGGCTCCAGCCAGTGGTGCAGAAACGTCCAGTCCTTCCCGAACGTCAGCACCTTCGGGATGTTGAGCCACCCCCCCACCACCGACAGCACCGCCAGCACCATCAGCGGAACCGTCATCGAGCGTGGCGACTCGTGGGCCTGCGACCACCTCTCGTCACCGCCGCGGTGCTCCCCCCAGAAGACCAGCGAGACCAACCGGAACATGTAAAACGCCGTCAGCAACGCCCCGGCCAGCAGCAGAGCCCAGATCGCGCGGTTCGCACCGAACGACTCCCACAGGATCTCGTCCTTCGAGAAAAACCCGGCCAGCGGGAAGATCCCCGCGATCGCCGTCGCCGCGATCAAAAACGTCCAGTACGTCACCGGGGTCTTGTGCTTCAACCCCCCCATCTTGAGGATGTCCTGCTCGCCGTGGAGCGCGTGGATCACGCTCCCCGCCCCCAGGAACAGCAACGCCTTGAAAAAGGCGTGCGTCGTCAGGTGGAACATCGCCGCGGTGTACGCCCCCACCCCCGCGGCCGCGAACATGTAACCCAGCTGGCTCACCGTCGAGTACGCCAGCACCTTCTTGATGTCCGTGCTGGTAAGACCCATCGTCGCCGCGAAAATCGCCGTCCCCGCACCCACCACCGCGATTACCAGCATCGCCGAAGGCGCCGCGACGTACAGCGCCGACATCCGGCACACCATGTACACCCCGGCCGTCACCATCGTCGCCGCGTGGATCAGCGCCGACACCGGCGTCGGGCCCGCCATCGCGTCAGGCAACCAGACGTACAGCGGGATCTGCGCCGACTTCCCGCACGCCCCGATAAACAGCAGCAGGCCGATCCCGATCAACAGAGGCTCGCTCAGCCCATGACCGCCTTCCACCGCCTCCCGGATCCCCGAAAAGCTCACCGTCCCGAGGTTCAACGCCAGATAGAGAATCCCGATCAGAAAGGCGAAATCCCCGATGCGGTTGACCACGAACGCCTTGCGCCCCGCATCGGCGCAGCTCGTCCCCGTCCGAGCGTCAAACGGCTTGTCGTAGAAAAAACCGATCAAGAGGTAAGAGCACAGCCCCACGCCCTCCCAGCCCACGAACATCACCAGGAGATTCTCGCCAAGCACCAGCAGCAGCATCATCGACATGAACAGGTTCATGTAGACGAAAAACCGCGCGTAGTCCGGCTCGTGCGACATGTAGCCCACGCTGTAGACGTGGATCAGGAAGCCTACCCCCGTGACCACCAGGATCATCAGCGCCGACAGCGGGTCGAGCGCGAACGCCCAGTCGATCGTCAGCGTCGTCCCGTCGCCCCACGACCCCAACGGAAGCCACGTCGCCAACACGCTCGGCTCCGGCCGGCGGTCGTCGGGTGCAAGCTGCGACAGCTCCCACACCGCCCCGACCGACAGCAGCAGCGAGACCAGCACCACCCCGCATGCCACCGTCCCCACCGCGCGCAGCGACATCTTCCGGCCCAACAGACCGTTGATCGCCACACCGGCCAGCGGTACGAGCGGAATCAGCCAGATCAACTCAACCACGTCAATTCCTATCTAGGGACATGCCTTTGTTGGCCGTTTGGTGCCAGACCTCCGGAGCCCAAGCCCGC
>JBFJTV010000124.1:0-7644 GCA_041625075.1 Candidatus Polarisedimenticolaceae bacterium
GCCGAGCGTGACGGTCTCGAATTCGAGACCGACATCGTCAGCGACTGCGCACCGCTCGCCGATACCGTTCAGGCACTGCTCGACGCCGGAGTCGAGATCCACTGTCTGCGGGACCTCACCCGCGGCGGGCTGGCCGCCGCGGCACATGAGATCGCATCGACGTCCGGGACGTCGTTCGTTCTGGACGAGACCGCGATCCCGGTGCACGAAGCCGTCCGCGGGGTCTGCGAGCTTCTCGGGCTCGACCCAATCCACGTCGCGAACGAGGGCCGCTTTGTCTGTGTTCTCCCCGGGCACGACGCGGAGCGCGCGCTCACGATTCTTCGCGCGCGTCCCGAGACCGAAGGCGCCACAATCGCCGGCGCGGTTCGGGAAGGGCGAGGTGCTCCGGTCCTGATGACGAGTCACGTGGGTACCGAACGTATCGTCGATCTTCCGAGCGGCGAGCAATTGCCGCGCATCTGCTGAGCGGTCATGGATGGTTTCTCGTGGAGTCTGGTCGTCGCCGCCGCGGGTATCGCGCTGACCCACACGATTCTCGGGCCGGATCATTACGTTCCGTTCGCGATGCTCGCCCGCGCGCGGCGGTGGAGCCTGACCCGAACGAGCACCGTCACGGTGCTCTGCGGGCTCGGACATGTGCTTTCCTCGCTGGCCCTGGGAGGGTTGGGTCTCGCGCTCGGTGTCGCCGTCGGGCGCCTGGAACAGGTCGAGGGTGTCCGGGGGAGCCTCGCCGCCTGGGCGCTGGTCGCGTTCGGGCTCGCCTACGGCGTGTGGGGGACACGGCGGGCGCTGAGACGCTCGCGCGGTCTCGAGGCGCACGCCCATGCAGACCATGTCCACGTTCATGCTCACGGTCACGAGCCGCACGCCCACGAACGCAACCGTGAGGGTTCCCGGTTGACCTTCTGGACGCTCTTCGCCGTCTTCGTTCTCGGTCCGTGCGAGCCGCTCATCCCGCTGTTCATGCTCCCCGCGAGCCGGGGCAGGTGGGGTGTCGCGGCGGCGACGGCGATCGTATTCGGCGTCGTGACGTTGGCCACCATGGTCGGCCTCACGCTGCTTCAGATCGCGGGGATGGAGCGGCTCGGTCTCGGGAGGTTCGAGCGCTGGTCGCACTCGATGGCCGGCGGCGTGATCGCCGCCTCCGGCCTCGCCATTATCTTCTGGGGGCTATGAACGGATCGGGTCTACTCTCGTGCCGGTCGAATTGAAGAGACGATCGGCTACCTGGACCGGGCCGGGCCGAACGGATTGACCCACGTCGCGTGGTTCGAGCACAACAGCCATCTCGATCCGTTACGCGCGAATCGCGCGTTCAAGGCGTTCGTTGATGCGGCGTCTCGGAGCGATCCAACGCTGACAAGACGCTCGTGCTCACACCGGCTCGCGAAGCGGGCGGACGGGTCCGACCGAGACGGCACAGGCCCACTGGGGTGGACGGGCTCCCCCGACCGGCGCGACGGGGCGTCCGTTGCGCCTCCACGTCGAGACGAGATTCTCGACGCTCGTCTCTCCCAGCACCATCGTCATCTGGTCCTGGATGTGCTCCCAGACGGAACTCGCCGGGCACCGTGGGGAGTGCTCGCACTTTGTCGCGTCGGGAAGACACGGGACCAGTTGGATGGGTCCCTCCATAGCTTCGATGATGTTCAGAAGCGTGATCGCCGCCGGGTCCCTCGCCAGAACGAACCCTCCGTGAACGCCACGTGAGGACTTGAGAACACCGGCGCGGACGAGCAGGCGGAGGATCTTGGCCATGAAGCTGGGCGAGATCTTCTCGACGCGGGCCACCTCGCTTCGGAGAACGGGACGACCCTCCGGCATCGAAGCGATATACATCACACTCCGAATCGCGTAGTCGGCCGCATGGGTCAGTCTGAAAGCCATCGCGAACCTCCTTTACGGGGCTCTTTCATGAGCAACAAATATGCCAAAAAGGGTCCTTTGAGCAGAGATTTCCGCCTCAAAGGAGATTCAGCCCCACCTTCCCCAGCAAAGCCTCGAGATCGGCCCCGGAGGACGGGAGCGTCGCGATCAGGCGCGGGGCGATCTCGGCGACCCACGCCGGCGCTTTGGGGTCGACCTCCGGGTCACCATCGAGGCCCAGGAGACTTCTCCATTCCTTGCGATGATCGGTCTCGTACTCCTCCAGGACGCCGGGGGCCGCCCCGTCGCGGAGGATGCGGACCAGCCGGTCGGCCAGATCGGCCGCCTCGAGCAGCCCGACGTTCATGCTCTGGACACCGATCGGCCCCGTGACGTGGGCCGAATCTCCGGCAAGCCAGACGCGCCCGCGACCCCAGGCCTCGGCCAGACGAGGCTCGAAACGAACGGTGGTCCCCCAGGACAGCGTCTCGGGAACCGGCGTGAACCACGGTGCACGCGACGCCAGAAGCTGCCGGAAACCCTCGAGCGTGGGATTCGGGGGATGCGCTCGCGCCAGCTCGAAGCTCCACCGCGCATTGTTGTCCTTCATCGGCCACAGCACGTCGGTGACGGGATCGTGGAAAACGACGCGGACCTCGTTTTCCAGGTCGGCCGGCGACTCGAACTCGAAAACCGCGTACCTCGTGGCGGGACCGAGCACCGGATAGGCCAGGCCGATGGACTGCCGCGTGAACGAGTAATACCCGTCCGCCCCGATCATGAACTTGGGTTTCACCCGGAAACGCTTGCTCACGACCCAGTCGGTTCGGGCGACCGGATATCCCAGCGAGACCTTGTCCATCCGGCCCACGTCCACCTCCACACCGTCGGGCCCCGGCTCGATGGACAGCACCTCGTGGTTCCATTTCACGGGCATCTTGGAGCGATCGAGGTAGTTACCAAGGAGGTTCTCGAGGCGGCTCTGGGGCAGGACCAGAACGAAGGGGAAAGGCCCCTCGAGCTCGGAAAGCGGGAGGGTCGAGACCCTCTCGGTTCCGCGGTAAAGCCCGATCGAGTCGATTCGGTGGCCCAGCTCGATCAGCTCTTCGGCAAGCCCGTGCTCGTCCAGGAGCCGGAGCGTGGCCGGGTGCAGGGCCAGGGCATAGCTATGCGCCGAGCCTCGCCACTCTTTGTCGAGGATCTCGACCTCGACACCATGTCGCGCCAGGCACGCCGCGGCGAACAGGCCGACGGGGCCGGCGCCCGCGACGAGAACCTCGGGTTCGCGCTTCAGCTTCATGATTCACTCCTCCCCGGGGACTCGCGCGGCCTCCCCCTTTGAGCACCGTGCTGCATACGACATGCCGCCGCGCGCGCGGTGACGCTCGCCGCGATGGGGGTCGATCGAGTCACCGCGGGTGGCGCAGGGCCACGGAAAAGCGAAATATTCCCCACCGACCCGGGAGAATTCAGCGGCCGGAATCCGATTCCTGGCCCGGTGAGACCTCGGGATGCGTTCGCTCGAAGGGCAAGGTCAATCGCACGGCGGTGCCGCCCGCGGGGCCGTCTTCGATCTCGATCGAGCCGTGATGCGCCGCGATGATCTGCCGGGCGATCGTCAACCCCAGACCCGTGCCCTGCGACTTCGTGGTGAAGAACGGCTCGAAGACCCGCTCTCGGGCATCGCCCGGAATGCCCGCCCCCTCGTCGCGGATCTCGATCCGGCAGCCGCCGTCCAGGCCACGCACGGTGACGTCAATCCGCCGCGGCGTCCCACCCGCCTGCGCCGCGTTCAGAAACAGGTTGAAGAAGACGTCGCGCAAGAGCTCCGGATCGCCCTGGATGGCGCAATCGTCCCCCCGAACGGCGACATCGACATCGACGAACTTGGGGTCACCGACAAGAAGCCTTCCAGTGTCCTTGAGGAGCGGTAGGATGCGTACGGGACGAAAGCGAGGCTCCTTCGGGCGCGAGAACATCAACAGGTCCCGCACACGCGCGTTGAGCGCCCCGATCCGCTCGCGGATGCTGCCGATGATCTCCTTCTCGTCGCTTCCCCGCGGAAGCCGCTGCCCGATGATCTCCACCGCGCCGTCGATGCCGGCCAGCGGGTTCTTGACCTCGTGCGCTACGACGGCTGCCATCTGGCCGAGCTTGGCCAGAGACTCCTGGTTGCGCAACGCCTGCTCGGCTTCCTTGCGGGCGGTGATGTCGGCCCGAATGGCCATGTATCGGTATGGGTTTCCGTCCGCGCCGACAAAGGGCACGATCGTGGTGTCGACCCAGTAAAACGTTCCGTCCTTCCGGCGGTTCCGGATCTCTCCGCGCCACACCCGGCCGCCCATGATGGTCTGCCACAGATCGCGGAAGAAGGTTTTGGGGTGCAAGCCGGAGTTGACGATGCGATGGTCCTGCCCGATCAACTCCTCCCGAGCGTACCCGCTGATCTCGCAGAACTTGTCGTTGACGTAGTCGATGATTCCGGTCCGATCGGTCGTCGCCACGATGGCCGCCTGATCGAGAGCGGTCTTCATGTCGGTGAGCTCCTTGAACGACCGCTCCAGCGCTTCCTGCGTTATTCGCTGGGCCGTGACGTCCTCGCCGGAGCTGAGGGTGCCGACGATGCGGTCACCGTCGCGCAGGACGGTGTTTCGCCACGAGAGGATCTTCTCCTCGCCGTTTCCGACCAGCACCGGGTTCTCGTAACGCTCGACGGGCTCGATGTCGCCGCGCATGAGCTGCGCGTAGACGCCCTTGAGATCGTCCCGGACACGCTCGGGAATGAAGGACTCAAACCAGTTCTTGCCGACAATCTCGCGTTCGGTGCAGCCCAGGAGCTCGACACCCCGGCGGTTGACGAAGGTGACGCGCCCACGGTCGTCCAGCGCGACGATGACGACCTGGACCAGATCCAGATACTGCTCTTTGGAGTCCACCATTCTTCGCGCTCTTTAGGGAGGGAACACTAGCCAAGTTCTTGACGCGTCGCAACGGCTATGGTACGCCAATTGCTCCAACCCGTGTGTATGCTGGCGCCTGCACACGGGGACTCTGTCAGCGCCGTTCGAGAGATCATGAGCGACGCCACCATCCTCGTCGTGGACGACGAACAGCTCCTGCGCTGGTCACTCAAGCAGCGGATCGATCAGGCCGGCTACCGCAGCCTCGAGGCGTCCACCGGCGCCGAGGCGCTCGAGCAACTCGAGCAGGGTGTGGACCTCGTCCTGCTCGACTACCGCCTGCCGGACACCGACGGCCTCAGCCTGCTCAAGAAGCTCAAACAGCACGACCCCGACATCCTCGTGATCCTGATGACCGCGTACTCCTCCATCGAGAGCGCGGTGGAGGCGATCAAAGAGGGTGCCTACCACTACGCCAACAAGCCGTTCAACTTTGACGAGATGATGATCCTGGTCGAGAAGGCCCTCGAGACGACCCGGCTCCGTCGCGAGGTCAAGTCGCTCCGGGCGCGACAGTCCGAGCCCTACGCCTTCGACAACATCATCGGTGAGTCGGAGACGATGAAGGCGACGAAGGAGCTGCTCCGTAAAATCGCGGCGAGTCCCGCCACCACGGTGTTGTTGACGGGTGAGAGCGGGACCGGAAAGGACCTCGCGGCGAAGGCCATCCACTACAACTCCGGACGGGCCCAGGGCCCGTTCATGAACATCACGTGCTCGGCGCTGACCGAGACCCTGCTGGAGAGCGAGCTGTTCGGCCACGAGCGCGGTGCCTTTACCGACGCCAAGCAGCAGAAGAAGGGTCTGCTCGAACAGGCGAACCGGGGCACCGTCTATCTCGACGAGATCGGCGAGATGACGCCGATGCTCCAGGCGAAGCTGCTCAGGTTCCTCGAAGAGCGCGCATTCAAACGGGTCGGGGGGACGGCCGACATCACGGTCGACGTCCGGGTCGTCGCGGCCACCAACCGCGATCTGGCCGAGGAAGTGCGCAGGGGCAATTTCCGTGAGGACTTGTATTACCGCCTGAGCGTTCTCCTGGTCACCCTGCCCCCGCTGCGGGATCGGGCCGGCGATGTTCCACACCTGGTCAAACACTACATCGATGTCTTTAACCAGGAGTTCCGCCGCAACGTGCAACGTCTGGCGTCCGGAACCATGAAGCTCCTGGAGTCTCATTCATGGCCCGGGAACATCCGTGAGCTCCGCAACGCCGTCGAGCGCGCCATGTTGCTGACCGACGCGGAAGAGCTCCACCCGAAGGACTTTCAGATGCTCAGTGCGCCGGAAGGTCTGGGCGATGGCTACCGGCTACCGCCCGCCGGTCTGGACTTCGAGCAGTTCGAGAAGGAGATGGTCGCCCAGGCTCTCGAGCGGGCCGGCGGTAATCAGACGCGCGCGGCAAAGCTGCTCGGGATGAACCGCGATCAGATTCGCTATCGCATCGAAAAGTTCGGTCTCACCGTCAAGAAGAATCCTTAGACGAAGCCCCGTTCTTCTTCGGCAATTCCGGCCGGTCGATCTCCTCCGCATACCACTCCGGGTGATGTTCCTTGACCTCGTCGAGCGGCATCTTGCCCGTCAGCCAAGTCCAGCTCATGGGGTAATGTGCGGGGTGAAAGATCACGAAGAAAAAGTGCCACACGAGAATGGCCAGCGTCGCCAGCCACGCCTCGTAGAAGTGAATCGTCTGGGACGCCGAGACGATCCATGACGGAAACACTTTGACCGCGGCCTCGGGGAACCACAGAACGAGGCCCGTGGCGGCCATCAGGACCGTTCCCCAGATCACCGCCCAGTATTCCGCCTTCTGAGTGTAGTCGTAACGCCCGAAGGCGGCGCGTCGCTCCCCCAGCCAGGTATGAAAACGCAGGTTGTCCACCAGGTCCCGCGCATCCCGCATCCGGGGAAGCATCGCCTGAAACTCGCCGCGACCCCGACGCGCGATTCCTATGTAAAGGACATGGATGATCCCGACGACCAGCATCACACCCGCAAAGATCCGGTGGAGATCGCCACGCACCGGCTCGGACATCCCGGCCACTGCCAGAAGCCGAACCCACCAGGCCTCCGGATAGCGCAACGCGAATCCCGTCACGACAAGAACCGTGAACGAAACGACCAGCAACAGGTGTTGGAAGCGCTGCAGGCGGTCGAGACGCAGTAGCCACCGCGTCTCCGCGACGGCACGACGTCGCTGGACCACGAAGTAGTTCATGATCACGACGTTGTGAACGACCATCCCGCCGATAACCAGGGTGATCAGCGAGAGATAAACGACACGGATCCAGCGGTTGATCGGATTCGCGGTGATCGACACGGACTCGTGGGTGTAACTGGCCGCGAACGCCATGTCGGCGGTTTTGTGACAGTGGCGGCACATGGCCACGACGTTGTCGGGATGGATCGTGGACTCGGGGTCGGCCTTGGGAAGGACGAGGTGGGCACCGTGACAGCGGACGCACGTTGCGGCTCGGTCGTAGTCACGCCGGGTGGCCCACCCGTGGTAGCTGTCCACGTAGGACCCGACCACACCGCCCCGCAAGCTGTACTTGGCGATGATGACCGGATCGTTGTGACAGGCCCCGCAGGTTTCCAGCGCCAGCCGGCTCGCGTAGGTACCGGCCTCGCGGTCCAGCGGCGAGAGAATCAAATGCTCGCCGTGGCAGTCGGTGCAAGTCGGGCTGTCGGAAACACCCGCCTGCAGCGCGCGGCCGTGAATCGAAGCGTCATACTCGGCGGCGGCCTCGTCGTGGCAGGTCCCGCATGTCGTCGAGAGATTGAGTCGATTGATCAGAGACCTCGGGTCTGACGC
>JBFJTV010000125.1:0-7625 GCA_041625075.1 Candidatus Polarisedimenticolaceae bacterium
GCGACGCCTCCTCGAGCAGATCGGGGATCCCGCCCCGGCTCCCGAGAAGGGCCTCGTCGATCGCCTGCGCGTGTGCAGCGCTCATCCTCGGACGGCCCATGAGACGATCGACGTACAACCTGTAGGCCTGATCGGTCGGGATCCTCCCGGCCGAGGTGTGGGGCTGGCTGAGGAGCCCGCGTTCCTCGAGGTCCGCCATGATGTTCCGGATCGTTGCCGGGGAGAGATCGAGGCTCCTACCCGCGGCCACGGTCTTCGAGCCCACCGGTTCGCCCGTCACGATGTGCGAGCGGATGACTTGCTTGAGGATCTCGAGCTCCCGCGCGTCCAGCTTGTCCGCGCGGCCGTGGCTCGTGGTCGACTTGGTCTTCGCCATCGTCTCGTCCTCAGACCCTGACGTCCTGCCTCAACGAGGCAAGCGCGCTCCGGATGAACCCGTCGAGGTCGCCGTCGAGCACGCGATCGGCATCGCCCATCTCGTGCCCGGTGCGGTGGTCCTTGACGAGGCGATACGGCGCGAGGACGTACGAGCGGATCTGACTTCCCCACTCGATCTTCTTCTTCTCGCCGACCTCCTTGGCCATCTTTTCTTCGGCCTCGCGCTGGGCGACGTCGTAGAGCTTCGCCCGGAGGATCTGGAGGGCGACCTCCTTGTTTCGGTGTTGCGACCGCTCGTTCTGACAGGTCACCACGATCCCGGTCGGGAGGTGCGTGATCCGGACAGCGGAATCGGTGACGTTGACGTGCTGGCCACCTGCCCCCGACGAGCGGTAGGTGTCTACGCGGAGATCCTTGTCGTCGATCTGGATGTCGACGTCATCCTCGATCTCGGGGAGCACATCGACGGACGCGAACGACGTGTGTCGTCTCGCCTGGGCATCGAACGGGGAGATGCGTACGAGCCGGTGAACACCGCGCTCGGCCCGGAGATAGCCGTAGGCCCTCGGGCCGGTCACCTGGAGGGTGGCACTCTTGATCCCGGCCTCCTCACCCGCCTGGAGGTCCAGCGTACGGACCTTGAAGCCGTGCCGTTCCGACCAGCGCGTGTACATTCGCAGCAGCATCTGCGCCCAGTCCTGCGACTCCGTTCCGCCCGCCCCCGGGTGGATCTCGACGAGCGCGTTCGCATCGTCGTGATCTCCGGTCAGCAGGGTCGCAAGCTCGATTTCCTCCGACTTGCGTGACAGTTCCCCGACACCGCGGCGAAGATCGTCCGCGACGTCTTCTCCCTCCCGCGCAAGCTCGAGGAGCGTGCGCGCGTCGTCCAGGAGCGTGGTCAGGACCTTGGCGCTGTCGATCTCTTGGGACACGCGGGACCGGCGTTGCTGAAGCTCTTTCGCGAGGTCGGGGTTGCCCCACACCTCGGGTTCCGTCAGTTTCTTCTCCAACGACTCGAGCTCTGCGGCTCGCCCGTCGACATCAAAGAAACCTCCGGAGCTCGTCTACCTTGGCAGACAAGGCGTCGATCCGATCCGCAAGATCCTGAAGATCGAGCTTCTCCACGTTCTAACCTCCCCTGTCCCCAACAATTTAGGTCCCGTAGTGGGGCGTGCAAGGTTTCCGTAACATAGCACGAGCCTCCGGTCCCCGGGGGCCGAAAGTCCGTCAATACCGCCAAAAATGGGATCTCTTCGCGCTAGCGGATCTGGGTGACCCAGGCGTCCTTGCGCCCCTGGTCCTTGAGGCGCACCTTCACCGCGTCGGCCTCGCCGCGGGTGGCGAACCCGCCCACCCGGACCTTGTAGACCGTCGATTGCCCCTGGTTGTCCGTGAACAGACGCACCGGAAAGCCCGCGTCGCCGAGCGTCCCGACGAGCGTCTCGGCCGACGAGCGGTCGAGACCCGCAAAGACCTGGACGTACCAGGACCCCCCGGAGGCGGGAGCGCTCGGTGTGCTGCTTGGCTTCGACGCCGGCGGCGTGCTCGCCGGATCGACCGTCTGGCGCTCCGGCTCCGCCTGCTTCTCGCCCCCCTCGAGGGTGTCGAAGTGCCCTTCCCCGACGTCGGCGTCGGAGAGTTGCCCGCGCCCCTCGGGGGCGATCTCCCCCATCATCTCGACGCCCAACGATGCCGCCGGGGCGGCGCGCCGCTCGACCCAGCGTCCTAGATAAAACGCCCCGGCGAGTCCGGACAGCAGCAGGGCACCAACGATGAAAAGCCCGATGCCCTCGAGGCGAAGCTCACGGGTGTCGTGTCCGCGATCGTCGTGCATGGTTCTCTCCAGGCGAATACGAAGCGGCCGTCAATCATCGGCACGATTCATGAGGGGTCCGCTTTCGCGATCTCGGCGATCCCGATGGAGTTTTTCGACCCGGTCTTGATTCGCTGCATCGAACGATCCGCGCGCATGATGAGCTCCTCACCGGTTCGCGCGTGCAGCGGAAACGAAGCGATCCCGAACGACGCCGTCATGTGCAACCCGGTGCCACCCACCTTCGCGGCGAGCAGAGGCCGGCCGGCGATCGATTCGCGAACGCGCTCGGCGACCTCGAGCGCGCCGTGCCATTCGGTTTCGGGCAGGACGATGCAGAACTCGTCGCCTCCGAACCGAAACAACTTATCGAACTTCCGGATCTTGACCCGCACGCGGCGTGCCACTTCCATCAACGTCTGGCTGCCGATGGCGTGACCGTGGCGGCTGTTGACCTCCTTGAGGTTGTCCATGTCGAAGAAGATCAGCGAGACCGCAGACCGAAAGCGGCTGGCGCGAGCGAGCTCCTCGACGAGGAAATCGTCGAAGTACCGGCGGTTGAAGCACTCGACGGTGTCGTCCTTGATGATCAGCTCGCGAATCGCACGGACCTGCATCGCGTTGGCGACGGCGGGGCGGCAGGACTCGATCAACGCCACAACGCCTTCACGCGCGGCGGGGGTTAGGGTGTCCCCCGGCAACACCACCAGACCGGCGAGATCGTCGGTCGCGCCGCGAACGCCGAGCAGCCAGCTCTTCCCCGGAGGTTTTTCGCTCCACCGCCCCACGACTTTCAGGACCTCGGGGACTCCGTCGACCTCCGCACGGGCCCCTTCCTCGAGCAACCGCTCCACGTCGGCGGTGCCGATCTTCAAGGCGTCCCAGCGCTCCCCTCCCCGGGTGTCGTCCGCCACCAGAACGAGATTCTTCGGATCGTCGTCGAGACGAAACGCCAGGGATCGGGTCGCACCCGCGAGCGCGCTGCCGTGCTCGGCCAGCGCGGCGACGACTTCGGCGAGCTCGAGAAAACGATGGACCTCGACCGTGAGCCGGAGCAGGGCCTCGGAGCCGGCGTCGACCTTCTTCTTCACGCGGCACGGTCCTCCACGTCTCGTGGTCTGCGGAGCGCGCCTCCCGGCCCGGCCGCAAGCCCGGTCGCCATTAGCTGGAATCCTTGCCCATCATCCCCTTCAACAGCTCGATCGGGATGGGGAACACCAACGTCGAGTTGTTCTCGGAGGCGATCTCCGTGAGCGTCTGGAGATAGCGGAGCTGTAACGAGGTCGGATTCCGGCTCAACACCTCGGCTGCCTCCCCCAACTCCTTGGCGGCCTGCTTCTCGCCGTCGGCGTGGATGATCTTCGCGCGCTTCTCGCGTTCGGCCTCGGCCTGCTTGGCCATGGCGCGTTGCATCTCGACCGGAAGATCGACGTGCTTGACCTCGACCGCCGCGACCTTGATCCCCCACGGGTCGGTCTGTTTGTCGAGAATCTCCTGGAGCTCGTGGTTGATCTTCTCGCGCTCAGCGAGAAGCTCGTCGAGCTCGACCTGACCCAGCACCGACCGCAGGGTCGTCTGCGAGAGCTGGCTCGTGGCGTAGTGGTAGTTTTCGACCTCGACCACCGCCTTCCTCGGATTCATGACACGGAAATAGACGACGGCGTTCACTTTGATCGAGACGTTGTCTCGCGTGATGACGTCCTGCGGCGGCACGTCGTGGACGACCGTCCGCAGCGAGATCCGCATCATGCGATCCACGATCGGGATCAACAAGAAGATCCCCGGGCCGTAGTCCGTCGGGCGCAGCCTTCCCAGGCGGAAGACCACCCCGCGTTCGTACTCCGGCAGGATCTTGATCGCGTTGATCAGGATCAGAACCACAAAAACGACAGCGACGATGACACCGATCAACGGCATCCCAAGCATGTCAGCTCCCTTCCGGTTGATCGTTCTCGACCTTCTCGACCGTCAGTCGGAGATCCTCGGCCTTGACCACACGCACCCGCGTGCCGACCGGCAGCGGGCCGTCTCCCGACCGCGCATCCCAGATCTCCCCGTGGACGAAGACCTTGCCGTCCCCGTCGAGATCCTGGGTGACCGTGCCGATCTCGCCCGCGAGCCCCTCGACACCGGTGGCCACCCGGGCGCGTTGCGCCGCGACGACAAAGCGCATCGCGATGGCGACGAGCGCGACAAAGGTGATCGCGATCGGAAGAACGAGGCTCGGCGGCAACCGCAGCGCGGGAATTGGCCCCTCGAACAGCATCAGCGAACCGATGATCAGACACAACGCGCCCCCGACCGTCAGCATACCGAAGGACGTCACCTTGATCTCGAGAATGAACATCACGATCGCGAGGACGATCAAGAGCGCCCCGATCGTGGAGACGGGTAGAAACTGCATCGCGAACGCACCCAGGATCAGACAGAGCGCGCCAACCACCGCGGGGAATACCAGACCGGGGTTCGACATCTCGATGTAAACACCCAGCATCCCCAGCAGCAACAGGACGTACGCGACGATCGGGTCGGCGAGAAACTCGAACAACTTCTGCCTGAAACCAATCTCGCTACTGACGAAACGGGCGCCCGCGGTGTTCAACACGACGGTCGAACCGTCGAAGCGCATGACCTCCCGTCCGTCGAGGATCTCGAGGACCTCGTCGAGGTTGCCCGCTACGAAATCGATCAACCCGATGTCGAGCGCCTCGGTCTCTGAGAACGCGTCCGCGGAGAACACCGCCTTTTCGGCGGCCTCGACGGCCTCCTGGCTCCGGGCCCGCCGCTGGATGATCGAACGGAGCAACGCCGCGTGGTCCTTGTTGACCTTCTCGAGCATGACGTCGCCGTCCTTGCTCTCCGTACCCGACCCGTAGACGGTCGACGCGGCGCCCGTACGCGTCCCGGGAGCCATGGCGGCAACATCGGCGGACAGCAGCAGGAAGAACCCGGCGGAGGCGGCGTGCGATCCCGAGGGGCCCACCCAGATGACGACGGGCACCTCTGAGCCCAGGATCCGTTTGATGAGGTCCGCTGTCGTCGATACCAGGCCGCCGGGCGTGTCCATCTGGATGAGGACGATGTCGTTCCCCTGTTCCTCGGCATCGTCGATGGCGTCCAGGATGCGGTTGGCCGTCGCGGGAGTGATCGGATGATCCTCGAAATCCACGAGCCTCACCACGGGCGCGTTTGCCTCGGCGGACGACACGCCGACAAGAAGCATCAAGGCGGCAAGCGCGGCAACTCTCATCCGCGAAGCAGTATAGGATTGTGCGTTCGGAGGGGTCAAGAAGCCTCGACGAGGACCGCCCCGCCGCCGTCGAGAATCCAGCCCGGCGTCCCCGCGGCAAGACCCCCACGGGCAAGACGGAGGGCGTCCTCGAGATCCGCCGCGGGCTCCGCGCCGAGGTCCCGGACCCGGCCATCGTCGAGATCGGAGACCAGGATGACGCGGTGGGAACGCGTCTTGCGATGCCACGCGAGCGCCGTCTGCGCGTAGACCTTGAACTCCCGGCGAAGCGCGCGGACCATCTCGGTCTCGCTCCCGAGCGCGATCGCCTCGTCGAAATCCGCGCTCCCGGTCCCCTCGCCGCACGACGCCACGAGGATCATGGTGCCCCCCGGACGCAGGGCCCGGATACACGCCTCCATCGCCTTGTGGGCCTGGATCAGGTTGATCTCCCTCGGGCCGCCGCCCGCGGACGCCACGATCAGATCGCGCGGCGCGACCCGCACCGTTCGGCGGTGTCCGAGGAAACGTGTCGCCGCCTCGTGGGCGCGCCGCCAGTGCCCGACGAAGATCGCCTCGATCCCGCCGTCGGCGGTCATGACCGAGTTGACCCCGAGGTGCGGTCCGACCAGTGCCGCCCCCTCCGCCATGTCGCGGTGGACCGGGTTGCCCCCGAGCCTCCCCGCACGCGCCCCGGGGTGGCGCGCGCCGTCCCGGCGGAGCGCCCTGAGATGATTTCGGGTGATCGTGTCGCGCGACGCGAGACCCGGGACGAGCGCCTTCCGCCCTCCCCCGAAACCGGCGAAGTAGTGAAACGTCGCGGCACCCGTGACAACGATCGTGTCGTAGCCCCGGAGATGCGAGCTGACCCGCACCCGGGTCCCGGCGCGCGTGCGCCCGACCTCCTCGAGCCGCGAATCGTCGTCCGGGTCGTGGATGAGAACCTCGTGCTCCGTCGCGATTTCCGGTCCGAGGATGGTCTCGATCTCGGCCGGGGTCGGCGGGCGGTGGATCCCGCTGGCCACGATGAAAGCCACGTCGGCATCGCGGGATGAGCGGATGCGCTCGAGGAGGACCGGTACGAACCGCGACGCCCCGGTCGTGCGCGTGCCGTCCGAGACGACGATCAGGACCCGCCGCGACCGGCCAAAAATCTCCTCGAGTGGCGGGCTCTTCACGGGACGCTCGAACGCCACGCGGAGGGCCTCCTGCTCGAGCGGAGGCGCCTCCGGAAGCCGGGGGCGCAGGGTGTCGAGAACGAACGGCTCCGGAGGAAGCTCCATGCGGTGGTGCCCGTACGGCAACCACCGGGGACGATACCCCTTCACGCCGACGGCGCGAGACGCTTCTTGAGGACGGTCGCCACGTTCGGTGGCACCAGACCGTCGACGTCACCCCCGAGCCGGGCGACCTCGCGGACCAGCCGGCTCGAGACGTACGAGTACGCCTCGCTCGGCATCAGAAAGACGGTCTCGACTCCCGGCGCAAGCCGACGGTTCATCATCGCCATCTGGAGCTCATACTCGAAATCCGACAACGCTCTGAGCCCCCGGAGAATCACCGAGGCCCCCGTGCGACGGGCATAGTCGACGAGGAGGCCGTCAAAGCTGTCCACCGAGACGTTGTCCCACGGCGACACGGCTTCCTTCAAAAGAACGACGCGCTCCTCGACGGAAAAGACCGGCTCTTTGTCCTCGTTGAACAGGATCGCGATGACGAGACGGTCGAAGTGCCGACGGCCGCGCTCGATCAGGTCAAGGTGGCCGTGCGTCACGGGATCGAAGGTTCCGGGATAGACCGCGATGCGTTTCACTTCTTTCGCCCCCTGGCCTTGACCTCCCCGCCCGCGGCGAGAAGCTCGACCGCGTTGCGGCGGGAGGCGGCCGTGATCTCTTTTCCGCCGAGCATCCTGGCCAGCTCGTCGACGCGCCGGTCGCGATCGAGAACGGCGATCTCGGCGCGCGTTCGCTTGCCGGCCACGCTCTTGCGCACATGGTAATGGCGATCGGCGTGAGCGGCTACCTGCGGAAGATGGGTCACGCAAAGGACCTGCTGGCGCTTCCCCAGCCGCGCGAGCCGCGCCCCGACGGCATCGGCGGTGGCCCCTCCGATCCCCGCGTCGACCTCGTCGAAGACCAGGCCGCGGTTGTCGCGGTCGCGCTCGAGGACGACGTGAAGCGCCAGCATCACCCGCGAGAGCTCGCC
>JBFJTV010000126.1:0-7556 GCA_041625075.1 Candidatus Polarisedimenticolaceae bacterium
CACGATCGGCGACATCGACAGGTTGGCCGGTTGCAGCTTGATCTTCGAGCCTTCACGCCGGTAACGTTTGAGAGTCGCGTCCGTTCCGTCGATCAGCGCCACGACGGTCTCGCCTTCCTGGGCAGCCTTCCGTTCCTCGACGATGACGAGGTCGCCGTCCCTGATCTGCTCGTCGATCATCGAATTGCCCTCGACCCGGAGGACAAAGGTCCGCCCGCGTCCCACGACCATCTCGGCGGGCAAGCGCACCGTCTCGGATGTGGGCACGGCCTCGAGCGGTTGCCCTGCCGCGATGCGTCCGACCAGTGGAAGGCTGACCGAGCCCGCTCCGGAGGCCGTATCGACGATCTCGATCGAACGGTTCTGATTCCACGCGCGACGAACGTATCCCTTGTCGACCAGATGGGTGACGTGTTTGTGGACCGTGGCGACCGACGAGAGACTCAACGCGTCACCGATCTCCTCGAGACTCGGCGAATAACCCTTCGTCGCGATGAAATCTCGAATGACGTCGAGTACCGCTCGTTGCCGGCGCGTCAGAGCCATCACACACCTCCGCCGTGAGCGTAGGCGAAAAGTTCACGAAAGTCAAGCAACGATCAGGACTGCGGGGCACGCTCGGCGCGCGTCAGAATCTCGATCAGCGCGTTGGCGGCCGAGATCGCGATGTAGGGGTTCTCGCTCTGGAGAAACGGCTCGACGGTCTCGACGGCGGCCATGTCGGCGCCGGCAGAGAGCCCGTCGATCGCCACGACGGCCACCTGGTAATCGGGGTCCGCCGCGCACTCGAGGAGGATCGGGACCGCCGCCGCCGCGTCACCCTCTCGCAACCCGCGGACCGCGGCCGTTCTCACGTGGCCGTCCGGATCGTCCTGGGCGAGGAAGGCGAGCCTCCCGCTCGCGCCGGGAATCCCAGCTAGCTGATTGGCGAGCTCCATCCGGATGGCGACATCTTCGTCCTGAAGCAGCGGGTCGACGATCTTCTCGGCCTCGGTGGCCTTCCCCAGTTTCCACAACGCCGCGGCGGCGTACACCTTGACGAGCTTCTCGGGACGCTCGGCCATCTTCTTCAGCTCGGGAACCGCACTTTCGTCGCCGAGCTCCCCGAGCGCCTCGATCGTCGCGTAGACCAAACCAAGGGTGTTGATGAAGCGCTGGATCTCGTAGGCATCGGGGGCCTCGCCCACCCTTCCCAGCGCACGGATGGCCTCGGCACGACCCTCGCCGTGCTCCTTTTTGAGGCCCGCGAGAACCATCTCTCTGGCCCACGGCTCACCGACATCCGCGAGCAGGATGTAGGCCGCATCACGATCCGATTGGCTTTCCGAATCGAGGGCCTTCTGCAGGGCCTCGCGGGCGGTCTCGTACGCGCCGACATCGATCAGCGCCTCGATCACCCTCGGGCTGGGCTGACCCTTCGCACCGGCGGCCTGGTCGCCAAGCCATTGCAGCGCCCCCGCGTCGCCCATCTTGGCGAGCGCGCGCGCCGCTTCGATCTGCGGTGCGCCGACCTTGGTCGAGAACAGCGTCTTGAGCGCCTCCGTGCCCGAGGCGAGACGACGGTCCCCGGCCGCCTCGGCCGCCGCCGTCGCCGTTTCCGGGTTGACCGCTCCGAGATACTCCGTGATGAGGGCCTCGGTGGCTGGGGCGGAGGAGTTTCCGATCACGCGAAGACCGTACTGTGCGTGGGCGGCGTCGGCTGCCATGCTGTCGGTCAGTATCTGCTGCGCTTTGGCCATCTTGCCTTTTTCTGCGGACTGGCAACCCGCGATCCCGACGATCGCGATCGCAAGGACGACACACACGAACCGACGATCCTGTCTCATGAGGGTGAAGTGACGCATGACAACCTCCGGAACACTCCGCAATGGCGGGGCGAGACGGGATTATAGACCAACGCCCGACATGCGCTCGGGACCCTCGAGACCCCGGAAGTCCCGTTTTGCCGAAGGTTTGAGACAAGGGTATATTCGGGGGTCGCGTTGGACGACGGAGAGGAGGCCTCTTTTGAGAAGATTCGCTCTGACGGCGCTGGCGGTCTTCGCCATCGGCGGCACCGCCATGGCCCAGGAATCTTCGCCCCCGGACGAAACCGAGGCATTCATCGCGCGCGAGGCCGTTCGCGGCGAGGTCGAGGCCGTGCTTGCCAAGCTCAACGACGTCACCGCGCATCGCGAGGATCCTCGACTGTTCTTCACGGCCAGCGCCGAGCTGGTCGCCCTGGGTCCACCGGTGGTGGACTTCATGCTCGCCGAGCTCGACTTGCCTTCGGGGACGAGCTTTCACATCGCGGCGTACGTGCTCGGTCACATCGGGACCCCCGAGGCGGCGCAGGGGCTGCGCAAGGCGATCGCGCGCGCCGACAGCGAGCCGGGCCAGTTCGCCGCCGCGCAGAAGGAATGGGCGATCTACTCTCTCGCGATTCTCGGAGACCCGGAGGCCGTCGCCCTGCTCGAATCCGGCCAGCACCGCGTCGGCGGCCGCGCGTTCATGGACGAGCTGACCCTGATCGAGGCCGTGGCGGTTATGACGGCCCCCGATAGCCTGAGCGTTCTCGTCGATCGGCTGAGGGCCTACGGCGAGAAGGAGGGCGCCGACGAACAGATCGAGGTCGTCCTACGCGGGATGGTACGCGTGGCCGACCCGTCGGCGCGCGAGGCCGTTCTTCCCTATCTCGAGAGCCAGAACTGGGAACTCCGCCGCCAGGCGATCAACTTCCTGGCCGCGCTCCAGAATCCCGATGCCGATGCCGATCTTCTTCTGAAAGCACTCTCGGACCCCGAGGACCGCGTCAAGCGCGCGGCGGCGGAAGCGATCCTCGCCGTTAAACCCAAGGGCAGAATCAAAGCGATCCTGACCCATCTCGAGACCGAACAGCATGTCGGCGTGCGCGTCTATCTCTACCGCGCTCTCGCCGCGATGCAGGGCGAGAAGTCTCTGGACGCGTTCCGGACCCACTGGGGCCATTCCGTCTATCTCGATCGGATGTGGATCGCCGATTCCGTCGGGCGGGTGGGAAGCCCGAAGGGCCTGAATCTCCTGCGGGCGGCGGTCAAGGACCGGGACAAATCGGTCGCGATCCGTGCGATTGACTCGATGCGCGCTATCGACTCTCCGGGTGCCCGGGAGACGCTTCTCGCGCTGATCGCCGCGGACGACTTCACGATCGCTCGCCCGGCGATCGACGCGCTGACCGGCCTCGAAGAGCCCCGGGCGGCGCCGCGGATCGCCGATCGTCTCCTCCGCGCCGAGCTGGCCGACACCATCGAGGACACCGTCCATCGCGATCACGTTCGGATCATGGGCAACTCTCTCATCGAGCTGGGTCACGCCGAGCCGCGCGCCGACCTCGCCGAGGCAGCCAAACGTCAGACCGACGGGGAGATCGTCGCCTACCTCGAGAAACTCGACCGGCTGCTGGGTGAAATCGAGTCGCGTGGGAAGAACGTCGCGAAGTGGGCGGAGGCAGCGGAGTCCCCCGACCGCGACCTCCGCCGTCTTGCCTACACGAGGTTGAGACAGGACGGTGGGAGCGCGGCGGTGGCGGCGCTGGTCGCCGCCTTCGACAACGCTGACGACGAAGATCGGGTACAGATTCTCGGGGCGCTGGCGCGGATCGGGACGACGGAAGCCGGTCCGCTGCTCGAGAGTGTGCTCCTCGATCCGGAGTACGACGCCCATGACCGCCAGGATTTGCGAAGCACGGCCGCGTGGGCCGCGAGAAACGCGGCAGGGCCCTCGATGGCACTCGCGCTCCGGCGCTCGGCAGAACGGCGCCACGGCCAGGACATCTGGGTGCTCGTCTATCTCGCCGTCCTGACCGGTCCCGATTCCCTTCCGGTGCTCCACGGTTACCGCGGCCCGCGGCTGGGGTACTTCAGCGAGCGACGCGGGTTCGAGATGGACCGTCTGGACTGGATCATCGCCGAGCTCGAGGCGGGACGGTCGATCGCCTCCCTCGACAAGCCTCCGACACCGTCACGGCACTAGTACGGATCAGGCGCTCGCGGCCTCGTCGGGCGTCAGCAGGTCTTCTTCGTCTTCCAGCCGGAACTCTCCGGCGTGAAAGGCACGGTTGAACGCCTCGACCACCTTGACGTCCAGCGCCACCCCCTTGAGTTCGTTGATCCTTGCCAGGGCCGCATCGAAGGTCATCGCCTTCTGGTACGGGCGATGGGTCGTCATGGCGTCGAAGGTGTCGGCCACCGCGATGATCCTGGCCATCAGGGGAATGTCGTCGCCGGTCAGACCGTCGGGGTACCCCGCCCCGTTCATGCGCTCGTGATGGCTTCGCAGACCGGGAAGGATCTTCTTCATCTGCCGGATCGGTTCCATGATCGACGCGCCGAGGGTCGTGTGGGTTTTCATCGCGCCGAACTCTTCGGGGGTCAGCGTCCCGGGCTTTCTCAGGATCGCGTCGTCGATCCCGATCTTTCCGACGTCGTGAAGCAACGATGCGACGTGGATGTCCCGGACCTCTTGCGCCGGCAGTCCCATGTACCGGGCCAGCAGGACGGAGTAGCGGTTCACGCGCACCGAATGGCCTCGCGTGTAGGGGTCCTTCGCATCGATGGCTTGCGCCAGGGCCCGGATGGTCCCGAGAAAGAGCTCGTTGTTTTCGTCGGAAGAGCGTTTGAGCCGCCGGATGTCGTCTTCGATCTTGGCCGCCATGCGGTTGAAGACGTCGGCGAGCTCGCCGATCTCGTTTCGCGAGCGGACGTGGACGCGTCTCGAGAAATCGCCCTCGGCAAAAGCGCGCGAGGCCGCGGCCAGACGATTCATCGGTTTCGACAGGGTCCCGGCGAAGAACACCGCGGCGAGAATGGCGAGACCGAGGGCCGCGAGCGCCCAGGTCAACGTGCTCGACATCATCTCGCGAACCGGGAGGTAGACATGTCGCTGCTTGGCGAGGACGAATACCCCCCAGCCTTCGCCGGTCAGGTCGTACGAGCCGATGTAACGAACCTCACGGCGACCTTCCTCCATCACGAAAGGCAGCGTCTCGCTGGTGCGCCCTTCGGCGTACAGGAACCGGCTGACGATCTCCATCTCTCGAAGGTCCTGGCCGATGCGAACCTCCTCGGGATCGCTCGTCGCGAAGAGTCCACCGCGGCGGTCCATGATGAAGACGGTGTGTCCGGTCACGTGGCGCCGGATCACCGAGTCCCACACGGCCTGGAGATCGACCAGCGTGGAGAGTACGCCGCGAAAAGAGCCGCGTGAGACCACCGGGGCGGCGACGATGAGCGCCGCGCGCGGTGGCGTACCCGGAATCAGCAGAGGCTCCGAGATGGTGACGAGGCCGTCGGCCTGTCCCGACGACTCCATCGACTCGGCCGTCTTGGTGAAGGTCGCGAGGAACAACCGGTCGAGCTCCGAGGGGACGTTGGCCGAGTCGCTCCAGTCCACCGAGTTCCCGTTGACGCTCATATAGCGTAGATAGAGCATCCGGTCGTCGGCCACCCCGGAGAGGATCTTCTCGATCTCTCTTCTGCGAACCGCGCCCGGGCGTACCGCGGCGGGACCGATCGCGCTAGACAGGTGGGTCAGCTGAGACAGGAGACCCTCGACGTGGATGTCGACTTCCGTGGCGATCGACCCGGCCAGAAGCAGCTGGTACTGCTGCTGCGAGGTCTTGAGGGCTTCGCGATTGATGTCGATGAGCTTCCAGGCGACGGTCGCCAGGGGTGCAAGACCGACGATGATCAAGACCGCCAGCATGGACAGTACGATCCGCCCACGCCGTTTGAACGGCGCACGCCCCTCCTCGGACCCGGGTGCGGGTCCCAATCTGGCAGGAAGTTTCACAGCAAGGCGAATATAGGTCCCGCCCGGCGAGCTCCGCAAACCGCACGAATTGAGCCTTTTTGAGGGGAAAGTCCGGCCCGGATGCGTTGACGCGCCTCCCGCGGGTGGTCTAGTGTCCGGAGTCTAGAGCCGGTCTCGCTCGGTCGTCGAGGGCTCCGTCTCGAGGGGGCGGCATGCTACGTCTGTACAACACCCTCGCCTTCCCGCTTCGGGGTGTCGCCGCGCTATGGTCTGTGTTCGGCTCGAGAACCCCGGACGGCGCCACCGAGTGGGCCGAAAGGAGAGCGAAGGCTTTGCCGGTGGCGGACCGGGGCGGCGTCTGGCTGCACGGCGCATCGGTTGGAGAGGTCAGGCTCATCGCGCTGCTCGCGCGGGTCTTGAGAGCACAGCGCCCGGGCCTCCCGGTCGCGGTATCGTGTCAGACCCCCACGGGGCGCGGTCAACTCCCCTCGCCTCCCGAGGTCGATGCCGCCTTCTTCGTCCCGCTCGACTTTGCCGGCTACCCCGGCCGAGTGCTCGACGCACTCCGCCCGGCGGCGCTGGTTCTGGTCGAGACCGAGCTGTGGCCCAACCTGATGAGCGAGGCGGCGGACCGCGGCGTCGCGACGGCGATCGTCAACGCGAGACTGTCGACCGCCCGGATGCGACGCTACCGCCGCTGGCGCGGTCTCTACGGTCCCGTCCTGCGGCGGGTGTCGAGCATCGGCGCGCAGTCCGCCGCGGAAGCCGACCGCTTCGTCGAGCTGGGTGCGCGCAAGGAGATCGTGACGGTCACGGGCAGCATCAAGTACGACCTTCCCGCGCCGGCGATCGACGTCCGGCGTCTCCGCGCGCGTTTTGGTCTGGCCGGTGACCGCCCAGTAGTCGTGGCCGGCTCGACCGGCGCCGGCGAGGACCCCCTGGTCCTCGACGCCTTCGTTCGGGCGCGCCGCGCGCGGGAGGAGCTCTATCTCGTGATCGCACCGCGGCATCCGGAGCGTGCGTCCGAGGTTGCCCGTGAGGCGGCCGAGAGGGGTCTGGAGCTTCACCGCCTGTCGGCGGGATCCGACACCTCCGCGGCTGCGGCCGACGGCCTTCTGGTGGACACCGTCGGCGAGCTCGCGACGCTGTACGGTCTCGGGCGGGTGGCCTTTGTCGGCGGAAGCCTGGTCCCGATCGGAGGTCACAATCTTCTCGAGCCCGCGGCCGCCGGGGTTCCGGTGATCTTCGGACCTCACACCCACCATTTCGAGGAGCCCGCCGAAGCGCTGGTCCGGGCGGGCGGCGGCTTTCGCGTTTACGATACGGCCGACTTGGCGCGGTTGTGGATCGAGCTGGTCGAAGACGACGCTCGCCGCGCGGAGGCCGCCCGCCGGGCGGGCGAGGTCATCCTGGAAAACCGCGGAGCGCTCGAAAGGAGTGTCGCCCTCGTGCTCGCGCTGCTGGAAGAAAGTCGACCCACCGTCGCCGGGGGCCATCGATGAGATCGCAGAACCCGCTGGTCCTGAACCTCCTGGCCTTGCCCGCGGCGCTCTACGGCGCCCTCGTCCGCGTTCGTAATCGCATGTACGAACGACCGGGCGCCGTGCGCGACGTCGGAGTTCCCGTCGTAAGCGTGGGCAACATCACCGTCGGCGGGACCGGCAAGACGCCGGTCGTCGGTTGGCTCGTGCAGCGTCTTCAGGAGCGCGGTCATCGACCGGCGGTCGTGAGCCGCGGGTACTGGGGGAAGGCCGGCTCGGGACCGCTTGTCGTCTCCTCCGGTGAGG
>JBFJTV010000127.1:0-7529 GCA_041625075.1 Candidatus Polarisedimenticolaceae bacterium
GGCCGACAAGCCGGCGGGAGGCATCATCACGCCACGCGAGCGCGAGATCGCGGTCCTGCTGGCGGACGGCTACTCCACCAAGGAGGCCGCGAACGTGCTCGGCATCGGCGTGAGAACGGCGGAGACCCATCGCGCCGCGGTGATGCGCAAACTCGGCGCGCGCAACGTCGCCGATGTCGTCAAGTACTGCATCCGCAACCACCTGATTGATGTGTGACTCCACCTAGTCACCAAAAATAACTCTCCGAGTCCTTTGTCTACGTAGAAATACGGATAGATCGCTCTGCAGCGTCCAAATAGATTGTTTTATGGGATATTCCGACGAGCCGGAAAAAGAGGTGTTTGCATGAACGAATACGTCAAATCGCTGATGGCCGACGTCAGGGCCAAGAACCCGGCCGAGCCGGAATTTCACCAGGCGGTCGAGGAGGTCGCCGAATCGCTGGTGGCCGTGTTCGACACCCACCCCGAGTACCGCACGGCGAAGATCCTCGAACGGATCATCGAGCCCGAGCGCGTGATCCTGTTCCGCGTTTCGTGGTTGAACGACCAGGGCGATGTCCAGGTCAACCGGGGCTTTCGTGTCGAGATGAACAGCGCGATCGGTCCCTACAAGGGCGGTCTGCGTTTTCATCCCTCGGTCAATCTCGGAATCCTCAAGTTCCTCGCCTTCGAGCAGGTGTTCAAGAACTCACTGACGACGCTCCCGATGGGTGGCGGCAAGGGGGGCTCCGACTTTGACCCCAAGGGAAAGAGCGACACCGAGGTCATGCGGTTCTGCCAGAGCTTCATGACCGAACTGTACCGTCACATCGGCCCCAACACCGATGTCCCGGCCGGTGACATCGGCGTCGGCGGACGTGAGATCGGTTTCCTGTTCGGGCAGTACAAGCGTCTCGCCAACGAGTTCAGCGGCGTGCTCACCGGCAAGGGCACCAACTGGGGCGGATCGCTTATCCGGCCGGAGGCCACGGGCTACGGCGCCGTTTACTTCGCGGCCAATATGCTCGAGACTCGCAACGAAACGCTCGAAGGAAAGACCTGTCTCGTCTCGGGCAGCGGCAACGTCGCGCAGTTCACCACCGAGAAGCTGATCGATCTCGGAGCCACGGTCGTGACGTTGTCGGATTCGGGCGGTTTCATCTACGACCCCGACGGAATCGATCGCGAGAAGCTCGCGTGGGTCATGGATCTCAAGAACGTCCGCCGCGGCCGCATCAAGGAGTACGCCGACAAGTTCTCCGGCGCGGAATACGCCGCGGTGGAACCGGGGAAAGAATTTAACCCGCTGTGGAACATCAAGGCCGAGTGCGCCTTCCCGAGCGCCACGCAGAACGAGATCAACGTCAAGGACGCGCAGAACCTGCTCCGCAACGGCTGCTACGTCATCTCCGAGGGCGCGAACATGCCCACCACGCCGGACGGCGTGCACGCGTTCCTCGAGAGCAAGATCTTGTACGGCCCGGGCAAGGCGGCCAACGCCGGCGGCGTCGCCGTCTCCGGCCTCGAGATGGCGCAGAACAGCATGCGCTACGGCTGGACCCGCGAGGAGGTCGACAACAGGCTCCGGATGATCATGAAGGACATCCACGGCGCCTGTATCGGGGCCGCCGACCGTTTCGGGACGCCGGGGAACTACGTCAACGGCGCGAATATCGCCGGGTTCCTCAAGGTCGCCGACTCGATGATGGATCAGGGGGTCGTTTAGGAGCGTGTCCGACACGGACCGCTCTTCGAGACGTGGCGGTACCAGGGCAGCCCGCTCCCGGGAGCGGTCCGCACGAGACGAACACGCTCCCGGGCCATGACCTGGGACCGATAGGGATTCTCCCTGTAGAATCGGAGATGTGGCGTTGGTGATCCGCCCACGTCCCGCACGGGGAGATCCGCCGTTGTCCAAGATCGAGCTGTCCCGCGGGAACTGGCACAACTACTCGCGGCCCTTCCAGGGCTTCCAGGACCTCATGCGGCACCGGGTCCAGGACATCCTCCTGGTCTCGAGCCTCTACGACTCGTTCATTCTCTCGGAGGACGGCAAGCTCCACGAGATGATCCTGGACGAGTTTCTCGATCTCAACCTCAGACACACCCCGGGTCTTACCCACGTCTCGTCGGGTCGTCGCGCGCTCGAACTCGCGAGAGAGGACCCGAACCACTACAACCTGATCATCGCTTCCCTGCACCTCGGCGACATGTCGGTCCTCGACCTCGCTCGCAAGCTCAAGGAGGCGGGGCTCGAGACACCGCTGATCGTTCTCGCCTACGACAACCGCCTGCTGACCGATTTCGTCGCCGACAACGATATCTCCGACATCGACCGCGCCTTTCTGTGGCAGGGAGATGTCGGGATCCTACTCGCGATCGTCAAGTACATCGAGGACAAGTGGAACGTGGCGCACGACACGGGCGTCGTCGGCGTCCAGACGATCATCGTGGTCGAGGACAACATCCGGTTCTACTCCTCGTTCCTCCCGGTGATCTACACCGAACTGATGAAGCAGTCGCACAACCTCATCCCCGAGGGGATCAACATCCATCACAAGCTGATGCGGATTCGGGCGCGCCCGAAGATTCTGCTGTGCGACAACTACGAGGAGGCCTGGAGCTACTTCGAGACCTACCAAGAGGACATCCTCGGCGTGATGTCCGACATCGAGTTTCCGAGGGGCGGTGCCCTCGACCGCCACGCCGGTCTCGATCTCGCGCGGGCGGTCCGGGACAAGCGCTCGGACATCCCCGTCATGCTGCAGTCGAGCTTTCCGAAGAACGAGAATCTCGCCCGCGACATCGGCGCATCGTTTCTGCTCAAGGGCTCGCCGGTGCTGCTCAAGCAGGTCCGCCGGTTCATGGTCGACAATTTCGCCTTCGGTGACTTCGTCTTCCACAGGCCGGAGGGCGGAGAGGTCGCTCGCGCGCACGATCTGCGGTCGCTGGTCGCCCAACTCAAGACGGTGCCGGTCGAGAGCATTGCCTTTCACGGCGAGCGCAACCATTTCTCCAACTGGCTCAAGGCCCGGGCGGAGTTCGCGCTGGCGCAGCGCCTGCGGCCCCGGCAGGTCTCCGACTTCGAGACGCTCGAGCATCTCCGGGAAGACCTGATCGAGTCGATCGACGAGTACCGCCGCGAGCGCATCCGCGGCATGGTGGCGGACTTCGACCGCGAGAACTTCGACACCAGCAAGAGTTTCTCCCGGATCGGAGGTGGCTCGCTCGGGGGGAAGGCGCGCGGTCTGGCCTTCGTCAATCGACTGCTCACCGAGCATCACGTCGAGAGAATGTTTCCGGGGGTGTCGATCTCGGTTCCGCCTTCGGTCGTGCTCGGCACCGACGTCTTCGACAAGTTTCTCGAGGACAACGATCTCCGAGACTTGGCGATCAGCAGCGGCGACGACGAGGAGATCCGGCGGCAATTCCGCCGGGCGCCGTTTCCCGAGGAGCACCGCCGGGATCTGGCGTCGTGTCTGGATCTGATCCGTTATCCACTCGCCGTCCGGTCGTCGAGCCTGCTGGAGGACTCGCAGTACCAGCCCTTCGCCGGGATCTACGAGACCTACATGCTCCCCAACAACGACCTCGACCCCGAGGTCCGGCTCGAGCAGCTGATCGACGCGATCCGACGGGTGTACGCCTCGACCTTCTCGCAGCACTCGAAAGCCTACCTGCGGGGGACGCCCTACCGTCTCGAGGAAGAGAAGATGGCCGTGATCGTGCAGAAGGTTGTCGGCAAGATCCGCGGGGAGCGGTTCTATCCCGACTTCGCCGGGGTGGCGCGGTCCCACAACTTCTATCCCACCCCGCCGATGACGGCCGACGACGGGATCGCGGCCGTTGCCCTGGGGCTGGGAGCGATGGTCTGCGAGGGTGGTGTCTGTGTTCGGTTCTGTCCGAAGTACCCCCGGCACCTCGTGCAGTTCTCCTCGGTCAAGGATCTTCTCCAGAACTCGCAGCGCGAGTTCTACGCTATCCGGCTGGCGGACCAGTCCTCCCAGCGTTCCGACGGATTGATCGAGCTTGCAACCCACGGTCTCGAGGTCGCCGAGTCGGACGGCACGCTGGCGGCGCTGGGATCGACCTACTCGCACGAGAACGACGCGGTCTACGACGGCATCGGCCGCCCGGGAGTCCGCCTGGTGAGCTTCGCCCCGATCCTCAAACACGGGATGTTCCCGCTCGCCGAGATCCTCGACTTCCTCCTGGACATCGGTGTCCAGGGAACGCGGTGTCCGGTCGAGCTCGAGTTTGCGGTCAACCTCGGCGTTCCGGACGGGGAACCTAAGGAGTTCGGTTTTCTCCAGATGCGGCCGCTGCCGCTGTCGGAGGAGCTCGAGGAGGTCGAGCTCGGCGACGCCGCTCGCGCGGACCTGGTCTGCGAGAGCACCAGCGTTCTCGGAAACGGCAAGATCGCCGACGTCAAGGACGTCGTCTGCGTCGATTACCACCGCTTCGACCGACACAAGAGCCGCGAGGTCGCCGCCGTCGTCGCCACGATGAACGCGAAGCTCGTTGCTGACGGCTCGCCGTATCTCCTGATCGGAGTGGGGCGGTGGGGCTCCACCGAGCCCTATCTCGGGATTCCGGTGACCTGGGATCAGATTGCGGGCGTCCGCGTGATCGTCGAGGCCGGGTTCAAGGACTTCACCGTCACCCCCTCGCAGGGAACGCACTTCTTCCAGAATCTGACCTCCTGCAGCGTCGGGTACTTCACTGTCAACCCCGAGATCGACCAGGGCTTCGTCGACTGGGAGTGGCTCGACTCGCACCCATCACTCACCGAAAACGGTCCGGTTCGCCACCTTCGCTTCGAGGAGCCGCTGGTCGTGATGATGAACGGCAAGAAGAACCAGGGAGTCATCTTCAAGCCTGGGTCGGCGCCCTCCCGCGGCGAGGACTGAGATGGACAACTCGAAGATCCAGGAAGCTTTTTCGAATCTGACGACGCCGCTCGTGGCGGATGCCTGCCTGCGTCACGACCTCGCGATTCGTACCGCGCCGTCCGGTATCCAGGCCTTGCCGGCCTCGAGCCATGTGGCGGGCCGCGCGCAACCGGTGCAGCACTTTGGAAGCGTGGACGTCTTTCTCGAGGCGATGGAACGCGCCGAACCCGGCGACGTGCTCGTCATCGACAACGGCTGCCGGGTCGACGAGGCCTGTATCGGGGACCTCACGGTTCTCGAGGCGCGCGCCGCGGGTCTCGCCGCGCTGGTCGTCTGGGGACTGCACCGGGACACCGCGGAGCTCGAGCGGATCGGTTTTCCGGTGTTCAGCTACGGCTCGTTCCTATCCGGGCCGCAACGGCTCGATCCACAGAAACCGGACGCCCTGGAACGCGCCGTCGTCGGGGTCCACGCGGTCACGAGAGACGACGTCGTCTTTGCCGACGCCGACGGGGTGTTGTTCGCGCCGCACGCCGCGGTCGGGGATCTCCTCAGGACCGCGGCCTCGATCGCCGAGGTCGAGCGACGCCAGGCCAGGGACGTCACCGCGGGCAAGACGCTCCGCGAGCAGCTCGATTTCGGGACCTACCTCGCCCGGCGCTCGAAGGACCCGACCTACTCCTTCCGCCGGCACCTGCGTGCCATCGGGGGAGCGGTCGAGGAGTAGGGGGCGCTACTGCCCCGCGACCTGAGCCACCTGGTAGAACGAGTACAGAACAACCAACGAACCGGCTACGGCCAGGATATCCCAGACGACCCCCGCCGATTTCTCTCGAATCGTCGCGGGAGCGACGACCAGACCCATCAAGGCCCCACAGAGAAAGCCACCAAGATGTCCCAGATGATCCATGCGCATGCTCGAGCCGAGCACAAAACTGATGACCAGGATGTATATCCCGTATCGGATCATGGCGCTCTTGAGGGTCTGCCCCAGAACCCCGCCGTACTTCCAGCCGTAGACCAGCAACAGACCCATCAGACCGATGATCGCTCCCGAGGCGCCGACCGTGACGGTCAACCTCGGAAGCTGGCTGAACGCGCTTCCGACGATTCCACAGCTCAGGTAGATAACCCAGAACTTCTTCGTTCCGTAGATCTCTTCGGAAATGGGTCCGAGCTGCAAGAGCACGTAGGAATTGAAGAAGAAATGCAGCAGGCCGCCGTGCAGAAAGATCGGTGTGACGAGACGCCACCACTCGCCGCCCGTGACGATCCCGTCGGGCAGCATCATCGGACGACTCAGCCCCCCGCCGAACCTCACGAGGAGCTCGAGATCGAACGCGCTCATCAGGCCGAGACCCTGCGTCGATCCCGAGCGCAGCTGGGCGATCAGCATCAGGACGAACCAGAAACCGTTGACAAGCAACAGGATCGAAGTGGCCGTGCTGATTCCGGGAAACAGGTTCCCGATCAGGCGACTGATGCCGGGCGCGCGAACCTCCGCCAGGCTCTCGCCGCACTCCGGGCATTCGCGGGCCGAACGGGGGACCAGCGAGCGACAGGACCGGCACATCTTGTGCCGTCCCTTCGCCGACCGCAGCATGACCGAGGCCGAGGCTTTCTTCTCGGCGATCGCAATCTTCCGGCGGCTCCACTGCCAGCGCAGACGCCGTCCGTTGAGGCCGACGGCGTCCATCGCCTTCGCGACCAGCTCGACGAGCTCGTCCAGGAGACCGGGGCGTTCGTCGTCGCCCAAGGGTCAGCTTCCCTTGAAGACCGGCGCCTTCTTTCCGAGGCTCGAGAGACCCTCGTACGCGTCGTTCGTCGAGAAGATCTCGGTCAGGTGATCGAGCTCGCCTTGCAGCCCCTCCTCGAGCGTGAGCTTCCCGCCCTCCGCGATCAGCTGCTCGGCAAGCCTCAGTGCGATGGGCGCCTTGGACCCGACGCGCTTGACCGCCTTGGCGAGGTTCTTGTCGTCACCGGGATCGACCGCGCCCGCACGCAGGCGATCGGCGGAGTTCTCTTCAAAGAAACGAGCGATGCCGGCAAACCTGCCAGAGGGCTCCGCGGGATGACGCGCCGGGTTCGGACCGGCGCTCATGGCCTCGCGGATGGCGGAGTCCAGCTCTTCGTGCGGGGCGACGCGGTCCACCAGCCCGATCGTCTCGGCGTCTTTGGCCGAGACCATCTGGCCCGTGAAGACCATCCAGCGGGTCAACGGTGCGCCGATCCGGCGTTGCGTCCGCTGGGTTCCTCCGAGCCCCGGGTAGATGCCGATACCCGTTTCGGGAAACGCCATGACCGCCCTGGGAGTGGCAATGATGTAGTCACAGGCGAGCGCCAGCTCCAACCCTCCACCGAGCGCCAGACCGTCGAGTCGGGCGACCACGGGTTTGGTGCAAGCATCGATCGCGTTGAGCAATGCGTGACCGTCCTTGGTGAACTCGACGATGTCCGGGAGCGCCTGCTCGTCGATCTTGCGGACGAAGAACCGGATGTCCGCACCGGCGATAAAGGCCTTCCCGGAACCCGCGATCACGATGCCGGTGACCTCGGGATCTTCGGCGACCGCCGTGAACGCCTCGTTCAGCTGCGCGACGACATCGACGTTCAACGCGTTCATGGCGTCGGGGCGGTTGATCGTCAATGTGGCGA
>JBFJTV010000128.1:0-7512 GCA_041625075.1 Candidatus Polarisedimenticolaceae bacterium
CCATCCGCGAGGTCGCGTTTCTCTTTGCGGGCATCTTCATGACGATCATTCCCGCCCTCGCGATCCTGAAGGCCGGAGGGAACGGGCAGCTCGCATTTCTGATCGAGGCGGTACAGAAACCCTGGCAGTACTTCTGGGTGACGGGGAGCCTGTCGTCGTTTCTCGACAACGCTCCAACCTATCTGACCTTCTTCAACACCCAGCTCGGACGTTTCTACCCGGGCCAACCCGAGGCGATCGCGGTCGGCAAGCTGATCGCCGAGAACGAGATCTATCTGGAGGCGATCTCAGCTGGAGCCGTCTTCATGGGCGCCAACACCTATATCGGTAACGCCCCCAACTTCATGGTCAAGTCGATCGCCGAGGAGTCCGGGGTTCCCATGCCGTCTTTCTTCGGCTACCTTCTGAAATGGACGTTGCCGATCCTGATCCCGGTCTTCGTCGTGGTCACCCTCATCTTCTACATTTAGGAGAAGCGATGGCCGAGTTCTACGAGTTCGTCATCCAGGGCCAACCGGGATGGACCTTCGGGTTCGTTCAGGGCTACCTCCGCGGGCGTGGAGAGACTGAAGGTGTCCTAGACGCGGAGGCTGAGGGGTTCCAGTGCGAGTCCCTGCGCGAGCGCATTCGCGAGCTGATCCGCCCGTCCTCCGCCACACTGCATCTACTCGGTCTCGACCGCATCGCGCCGGCGGTGATGGAGGCGGTGGACCACGCGGTGGCGCTCGGCCATCCGACCGAGCTCGTCCACACCGAGCGGATCGTTGCCGCACGGTTCTCGTTCAGCACCACGGTCTATTCGAGGGAGCACGGCGAGCGCATCCAGGCGATGTTCAAGGAAAAGGCCGACGGCGTCACCATCAAGGGCGAGATGACCGTCAAGGTTCACCCCGAGGCCAAGGGCGTCGAGATGTACGCCCCGGTCCACGAGTACGAGCTGAAGGGTGAGGGAGTGGTTGAGGGCCCGGTCGACGGCGTGCTCGATCTCCACCGCCGGAGCCGCGGAGAGGAGTTGATCAGCCTCGGAGGCCTGGCACTCGTCCGGGACGGGGACGGGAACGGGAAGGGCGAAGGCGACTGAGCTTTACTCGCCGACCAGGACGAGCACCCCGCTGTGCATGAGGATGCGGTTGGCACCTCCGTGAGGCGCGATCTCGGCGTTGCCGAAGACCCCGAGCACCGGGACACCGGGAAGCGCGCTCGAGATGATCTCGGCGTCCACCCCTCCCCTGTCGTAGAGCGACCGGCCCCGGGCGAGGCAGTTGAAGTACAGCCCGAAGCTGAAGGCCTCGGGCGAGGTTCCCTGGATCGTGTCGTCGACGACACGTCGCAGGTCGTCCTGTGCGACCCCGCTGTCTTGAAGCGCGAGAGCGACGTGCTGTCCTTCCTCGACGTTGCTCGTGATCGCGATCACACCGGTGTCGGGGTCGATCGCGACGACGTTTCTCAGAACGTAGTCATCGCCGCCCGCCACCGCTGTATCCTCGCTACCGATCGGACCGACGAACAGCGCGCATCGAGTTTGACCGTCACGTGACGTGAGCGCGGGTGACCTTTCTTGGATGACGTCGAGCGCGGGCCTGTTCTCGATCTCGAGAATCAAGTTGTCGTGCGCCCGCGTCACCCGGACCGGCGCGCCCAGCTTCCGACAACCCTGGCTGACTCCGACGCGGTAGCGAAACTCGCCACCGAGCCGGACACCGGAGACCGCGGCCGCGGCGCTCTCGGCGCCGCTGAACTGGAACGTGGGCGTATCGGCGCCACGCGCCGACGAAGCGGCGCCCGCTACGGGCAACCCGGTCAGGGTCGCGTCGATGCCCTCGAGCAGCCGCCTGGGGTGGATGTGGAAGGGGTCCGGCCACACCAGAACCAGGTCCCGGCTGTTGCGGGAGGACATCAGACGCTGGCCGAGGCGGACCCCGGCGGTCAAGCCGTGATCGCCCTCGTCCTGAAAGAGAAAGGGTGTGGCACGAAGCTTGTCCGAGGAGATCGCGAGCACGGCAACGCCGGGACCGGTTTCGATCTCGGCGTCACCCGCCATGACGCCCGCGGCCGAGCATCCCACGACGTACGGCGTACCGACGTTCTCCGCGAGCGCTCCGAGAAGGGCGGGCAGCGATTCGGCGTGCTCGGCGGTCACGAACGCGACACACCAATCGGCGCCGGCGCCGTTCAGACCGTCCAGCGCCTCGCGCCCGGCTTCGACCGCCGCCTGTACCGAGTGGGCGTTTGTGGAGAGACCCGTTGATGCCTGGATCATGTGCTCGACTCGGGCAAAACGCCGGGGAGTATAGCAGAGGGGTCTGTCAAACGCCGTGCCCGTGGGCTTTGATGCCCGAACGTAATCGGCCTATATTGGATGGATGATGACGCGGCCGTCGCTCAGTGCAGTCATGGCCCTGTTCGCGATCGCCGCGGCAGGCGCGGTCTCGGCAGCAGACGACGCCGCGGCGTTCGGCGATCCCTTCCCCGTCTACGAAGAGCTCCAGGGTCATGTCGATTTCTGGGTGCGTGTCTTCTCCGAGTGGGACCTCGACCAGATCGCGGTCCACGACATGGACTACCCGGCGATCGTCTACGAGGTGGTCCCACTGGCCGGGCGGCGCGAGTTCCCCTACACCGAGGAACAGGAGGACTACGTCGAGGACGTCCGTGAGAAGTGGGAAAAGCGCCTCGAGAATCTGGAGAAGAAGATCGAGGACGGCAAGCGTCTGAAACGCGACGACAAGGCGCTGGTCCTGATGATCACCGACGTCGCCGGGACCGACGGGGTGCGAGACGCGCACGAGCGCGTTCGAACCCAGCGAGGGCTCCGCGAGCGCTTCGCCCGCGGCATCGAGATCAGCGGAAGGTACATGGATCGCTTTCGCGAGATCTTTCGCGAAGAAGGCCTTCCCGAGGATCTCGCCTTCCTCCCGCATGTCGAGTCGTCCTTTCAGGTTGACGCGCACTCGTCGGCGGGCGCCGTGGGAGTCTGGCAGTTCACCCGAGGGACCGGCCGGCAGTACATGACGATCTCGTCCACGGTCGACGAGCGTCGCGACCCCGTGACGGCGACTCACGGCGCGGCCGCTTACTTTCGTGATGCGCACGACCTGCTGGGCAACTGGGCGTTGGTACTCACCTCCTACAACCACGGTCTTCACGGCATGCGTCGCGCGCAGGAAAAGTACGGCAACGATTTCGTCCGGATCGTGCGCGAGTATCGCAGCCGGACCTTCGGTTTCGCATCGCAGAACTTCTACGCGGAGTTTCTCGCCGCCCGGAAGATCGCGCGCGAGCCGTCGTTGTATTTTCCCGAGGGTCTGGACGCCGAACCGCCCCTGCGGCTCGACGCCGTTGTTCTGGAGCGCCGGCGATCGCCGTCCCGCCTTGCGAAGGACTACAACCTCCCGGTCGCCGAGCTTGCGGCGCTGAACCCCGCGTGGACGCAAAGGGCGGTCGAGCGCGGTCATGCGTTGCCGGTCGGGGTGACCGTGTGGCTCCCGGAGGGGATCTCCGCCCCGACCGGCGCAACGGGAGTGCACGTGGTCGAGCGCGGGGACACGCTCTCGACGATCGCGAGCCGCTACGGGGTGTCGGTGGACGACCTCCGCCGGGTCAACGGAATCCCGGCCGGCGAAAGCGTGATCCACGTCGGTCAGCAGCTGTGTCTTGGGCCGGGGGCCCAGGTGGAGAACGAGATCCACTTCCACGAGGTGCGGGGCGGAGAGAACCTCTCCACGATCGCGCAGCGTTACGGCACCACGGTCTCCGATCTTCGGAAGCTCAACGGCATCCCCGCCGGCAACGACGTCATCCACGTCGGTCAGAAGCTGCGTGTGGACTGGTCGGGGGCGCCCGACACGATCGTGCACGTTGTGCGAAGGGGTGACAGCCTGATCCGGATCGCCACCGAGTACGGGGTTCGTCTTTCGGTGGTCCTCGTGGCCAACGAGCTCACGACGAGCTCGATCATCCATCCGGGCCAGCAGATTCTCGTTCCGCTGGTCGATTAGCCGATTCCCGCGGGGCCGGAGGCAATACTCGGACAGGCTCCTGGGGCCGCCGTGCGCTATAGTCTCCCCTCGTGCAACCTCGGGATCTACGATGAGCGAGCAGCGTTACTTCAACAAGGGACTCGGGCTCAAGAAGGTCATCAGCGGCCAGGTGGTCGAGGACTATCGTGGGAGCCTGGTCGAGCGTATGAAGGCCGAGGGTCACCGCGTGACCTTCGGCAACGTCACGTTCCGTCTGCCGAAGGAGTTCGGTTTCTGTTACGGGGTCGACCGCGCCATCGAGTACGCCTACGAGACACGCGAGAAGTTTCCCGAGAAGAAGGTGTTCATCACGGGTGAGATCATCCACAACCCGGGCGTCAACCGGCGTCTGACCGACATGGGCATCGTCTTTCTGCGCGAGAACGACGGCGACGAGCCGTCGTACGACGCCGTGAGCCGTGACGCGGTGGTCATCGTTCCGGCCTTTGGCGTCCCGGTCGAGGAGATGAAGCGGCTCCACGATCTCGGCTGCGTCGTCGTGGATACGACCTGCGGGTCGGTGCTCAACGTCTGGAAGAACGTCGAGCGCTACGCGCGTGACGGCTACACCTCCCTGATTCACGGCAAGTACGCCCACGAGGAGACCAAGGCCACGGCCTCACGGGCGATCGAGCACGAAAACGGGCACTACATCGTCGTCTTCGACATGGCCGAGGCGAAGCTGGTTTGTGACGCGATCGAGGGGAAGATGGAACGCGACGCCTTTCTGGAGCGTTTCGCGTCGGCCGTCTCGCCCGGTTTCAACCCCGGTCTCCATCTCGGCCGTCTCGGCTGCGCCAACCAGACCACGATGCTGTCCACCGAGTCGCTGGAGATCGCGGAGACGATCCGGCAGGCGATGGTGCGGCGCTACGGTGAGGACGAGGCCGGCAAGAGGTTCCGCGCATTCGACACGATCTGCACGGCGACGCAGGATCGCCAGGACGCGCTCCGCGAGCTGCTCGACGACAACCCGCCGGACCTGATGCTCGTCATCGGCGGGTACAACTCCTCGAACACGGGCCATCTTCTGGAGATCGCCGGTGAGCACGTCCCCGCGTTTCACATCGTCAACGCGTCGTGCATCGAGAACCTCGACAGCATTCGGCATCAACCGCCGGGACGGCGCGACGAGGTGCGCACCCGTGACTGGTTGCCCGCGGGATCCGTGATCATCGGTGTGACCTCGGGGGCTTCGACCCCCAACAGCGAAGTCGACGCCGTCATGCGCCGAGTGATCGAGCTCAGAGACCATGCGTGATTTCCGAAAGCGCGGACAGGCCCCCGCTTCCGGCGGACGCCGGCGCCGCGCTCCCGTTCGTCCGAAGCGGCTCTCGAGCAAGCCGGCGCCCAAGCCCCGGCCCGAACGCGGCCGTCCGGTTCGAGCCGAGATCGTCGCGGTGGGTCGCGAGCTTCTTCGCGGGGTCGTGCAGGATCGCGACGCCGCGTCCGTGGCCGGGCTTCTGAGCGGTCGCGGGGCCATCGTGCACCGCATCACGATCGTCGATGATTCCGAGCGCGCGATCGCGGCGGCCGTGACCGAGGCGCTCGACCGCGGTGCCCATCTCGTGGTGACCACGGGGGGGCTCGGTCCGGGGCTCGACGATCGCACCATGGGCGCGATCTCCGAAGCCCTTCGAAAACCGCTCGCCGTGAATGCGCATGCGCGGACGATGGTCGAGGAGTCCTATCGCCGGCGTCACGCCCGGGGCGAGGTGCCTCACGAGGGATTGAACGCCGCGCGCGAAAAACTCTTTCTGCTTCCGGTCGGGAGCGAGCCCGTTCCCAACCCGGTCGGGATGACACCGGGGATGCTCGTCAAGCTCCCCGGCGGCGGAGTGGTGCTGACCCTGCCCGGCGTCCCCGAGGAATCTCGTGCCGTGCTCGAAAACGCGATGGAGCTGCTTCGTGACGTCATTCCCCACATCGTGCTCGCGCAGCGCGAGGTGGAGACGCCGACGTCGGACGAGTCCGCGCTGAGGACGGTGCTCGATCTTCTCTCCGAGGAGTACCCGTCGGTCAGCATCAAGAGCCTGGCACCCGCCGTTGGCCGCGGAGCCCGCATCCGGGTGACGCTCGAGGCGAGCGCGCCGTCGAAGAAAGAGGCCGAGCTGGCCGTGGAAGAGGTATTGCGGCGTCTTCTCGATCTCGCCGTCGGCGTCTGAATCATGTCCAATCGTTTGTGTCGTGTCAGGGAGGTTTGCATGTATCTGGTGGCGTTGTCTCTTGCGGCGGGGGTGGCGATGTCACCCACGGGAGCGGCCCCCGCGATCCGCCAGGAGGTGATCGATTCGACGATCGCCATCCTGGTCGAGACCCACGGTGAGGGCGAGACCGCCCGGATCCGGCAGGGAGTCACCCAGGTTGCCCAGCGCTGGTGGGAAGAGGACGGCGACGCCGACGTCTTTGCCGAGTTCTGCACGACGCAGTTCATCTCGGACCCGGACACGCTCCGTAAGACCTTCGAGCGGCTCGAGGTCGTGCTCGAGCAGATCGACGGCCACCTCCACGAGGTCCGCCGCGAGCTGACCTCGCCGGTCGATCTCGACACCGGTCCCGTCACGGCGCTCGATCGCCTGCTCGGCAACTTCGATCTCTCGGCGCACGTCAACCAGGACCTGTTCGGGACGAAGGTCGCCTTTCTGGCCCTGCTCAACTTCCCCGTCCACACCCTGGAGGAGCGGCTCGAGCACGGGCCGGGCTGGGACCGCGAGACGTGGGCCCGATCACGAATGATGGACCGCTTTGCGCAGCGCGTCCCCTCGGATGTCATCCTGGCGATGACCCGGGCCTTCACCGCCGCGAGTAACTACATCGACGAGTACAACATCCGGATGGACCGCCTGATCACCCCCGAGGGCAAACGGCTGTTCCCCGATGACCTCCGGCTGATCAGCCACTGGGGTCTGCGAGACGAGCTGTCGTCGCATTACGGCGACCCGGATGGCCTGCCCAAGCAGCGCATGATCCAGAAAGTGATGGAGCGGATCGTACGGCAGGAGATTCCGGATGTCGCGATCGACAACCCCGAGGTGCTGTGGTGCCCCGAGACCAACGAGGTGCGGCCATTGGGGGGCGGTCCCGCGATCAAGGACGCCGAGCGCGAGCCCGACACGCGCTACGAGCGTTTGCTCGACGTCTTCCGGGCGGTCCGCGCGGCCGACCCGTACTCCCCGACCGCCCCCGACTACATCACCCGTCGTTTCAACCTGGGCCGTCAGATTCCGGAGAAGGAAGTCGAGGCGTTGCTGACCGCGGTCGTGGCCTCGGACGAGGTCAAGGCGCTCGGGAAGATCATCGAGAAGCGGCTGGGCCGGCCGCTCGAGCCGTTCGACATCTGGTACTCGGGCTTCGACTCGCGGGGGGACCGCAGCGAGGCCGATCTCGATGCGATCACCCGCAAGCGCTACCCGACGCGCGAGGCGTTTCAAAGCGATCTCCCGCGCATCCTGACCTCACTCGGGTTCAGCGAGGACAAGGCCGCCTGGCTCGC
>JBFJTV010000129.1:0-7511 GCA_041625075.1 Candidatus Polarisedimenticolaceae bacterium
ACGCTCGGCCATGATCACGATGCCGTGCCTTCCGATATCCCCGCTCAACAGCACGACATCGCCGGCCCGTACGCTCGCCGGGGAGATATCGAGATCGTGGTGAATCTCACCGATGCCCGCGGTGTTGATGTAGACCCCGTCACCCTTACCGTTCTCGACGACCTTGGTGTCACCGGTGACGACGACGACCCCGGCGAGCTCGGCGGCGCTCTTGATCGATTGGACGACGCGCCACAGCGTCTCCATCTTCAGCCCTTCCTCGAGAATCAAGCCGAGGGTGAGGTAAAGCGGACGCGCGCCCGTCATCGCCACGTCGTTGACCGTCCCGTTGACCGCCAGCGTTCCGATATCGCCTCCCGGAAAGAACAGCGGCTTGACGACGAAAGAATCGGTGGTCACGGCCAGACGCGTGCCGGGGACCTTGACGTCGGCCGCGTCGTGGCGCGCGGCAAGCGCGGGGTTGTCGAGAGCCGCGACAAACATCTGCCCGATGAGATCGTTCATCATCCGCCCGCCCCCACCGTGGGCCATGGTGATCACGGGGTAACGATCGATCGGAATCGGGCACACCGGCCCCTGGGTCAACGTGGTCATGACGACACCTCCCCGCCGACCTTGCCCACGTCGGGGCTCCGCCGGTAGCGGTAATAGGCCGCGCAGGCACCTTCCGACGAGACCATGGGGGCGCCGAGCGGATGCTCCGGTGTGCACCGCGTCCCGAACGCGGTGCACTCGTGCGGCTTGCGGGCTCCTTGCAGGACCAGACCGCTGATGCACTCCTCGGGCTCGTCGACCCGGCGGTGGGCGACGTCGAATCGTGTCTCGGCGTCGAAAGCCGCGTAGTCGGGCTGAAGCCCCAGCCCGCTCTGCGGAATCTCGCCGATCCCACGCCACTGTCGCGGGACGACACGGAAGACCTTGCGGATCAGCTCCTGGGCCTCGACGTTGCCGCGCGGTCTGACGGCGCGAGCGTACTGGTTCTCGACCTCGGCCTTCCCGCTTTCGAGCTGCCGCACGCACATGACGATTCCTTGCAGGATGTCTGCGGGCTCGAAGCCCGTCACCACGATGGGGACGCGGTACTCGCTCGCGATCGGGCCGTACTCGTGGTGTCCCATCACGGTGCACACGTGACCGGCGGCGAGAAACCCCTGAACGCGATTGCCGGGGGCGCCGAGGATCGCCCGTAGCGCGGGCGGCACCAGGACGTGCGAGACGAGCACCGAAAAGTTGGTAACGCCCGACATCTTCGCGGCGTGAACGGCCATTGCATTCGCGGGTGCGGTCGTCTCGAAACCGACGGCGAAGAACACGACCTGGCTGTCCGGGTTCTCCCTCGCGATGCGGACCGCATCGAGCGGGCTGTAGACGGTTCTCACGTCGCCGCCGTGGGCCTTGACCGACAACAGGTCGCCGTCGGAGCCTGGGACCCGCAGCATGTCGCCAAAGGAGCAAAAAACGATCCCCGATCGACGGGCGAGCTGCACCGCTTTGTCGATCTGCTCGACCGGGGTGACGCAGACCGGACAGCCCGGGCCGTGGATCAGCTCTAGACCCTCGGGCAGCAGCTCGTCGATCCCGTACTTGACGATGGCGTGCGTCTGCCCTCCGCATACCTCCATCAGCGTCCACGGCTTCGTGGCCAGCGACTTCAGGGCATCCGCGTAGCGCATCGCGAGGTCGCGATCGCGGTATTCGTCGAGATACTTCATGGACCCGAGTCCCTCAGCTCATCGACCTCGCCAAGCTGTTCCAGATAGTCGAAGACGCGCTTGGCCTCGTCCTCGTCGATGATGCTGATCCCGAGACCGACGTGGACAAGGACGTAGTCTCCGATCCTGGCCTCGGGGACACAGGTCAGACAGACTTCCCGGGTGGTGCCCCCGAACCGGACGGTCCCCATGGGCATCAACTCGTCGTCGGTGCGCTTCTCGAGGCGCCCGGGTATGGCTAGACACATAGCCGATCCCTTTCCCACCAGATCTCGGCGGGCAACGCTCTTGCTTTTGGCTTCCCCTCCGTGGCGGCAAACGCCCTGGCCACGCTCCTAGGCTTTGGCCGACAGACTCACTCCTTGTTCTTGGCTTACTGCCCCCTCACGCTTGTTGTCGAGGCGCGCTACGAGCATCCGGCACCACGCGTCGATCCCGGCGCCGCTTTGCGCCGAGGTGACGAGGAATGCGGCGTCGGGGTTCAGCGTTGCCACCTGATCCCGAACGCGGTCCAGATCGAACTCGACGTGCGGCAAAAGGTCCGACTTGGTGACGATCGTGGCTGCCGCGTGCGAGAAGATCGCAGGATACTTGAACGGCTTGTCGTCGCCTTCGGTCACGGAGAGCAACACGACCTTGAAGTCCTCGCCGAGGTCGTAGGTGGCCGGGCAGACGAGGTTCCCGACGTTCTCGACGAACAGGATGTCGTACGGGTCGCGTCCCAGGTGCCCGAGCTCGTGATCGATCTGGCGGGCATCAAGGTGGCACGCGCCGCCGGTGAGGATCTGGCGGGCCGGAATGCCCAGGGTCCTGAGGCGCTCCGCATCCAGCTCGGTGGCGACGTCACCTTCGACGGCTGCCATACGGTAGTCGTTGCGAAGGGACGGGATCGTAGCCTCCAAAAGACGCGTCTTTCCCGATCCCGGTGACGAGATCAGATTCACCATGAGCGTCCCGCTCCCCTGCAGACCTCGGCGGATTCGCTCGGCGATCTCCTCGTTAGCGGCCAGGACTCGTCGCTGGACTTCCACGTGTTCGTTGCACATCGTCGCTTCTCCTCGCCTCGGGCGTGAACGACAGATCCACGACCTTCAGTTCGTCGCCACCCTCGACTCGCAGCGGCTGGTCGCAGCGCGGGCAGAGCCGCAGCCACGTGCCCGGGACGCGGCCGTCGATCTTCCCGCAATCGGCGCACAGTTGCCGCGCCGGACACCAGTCGATCTCGAGCTCCGCACCCTCGTCCGGTCCCCCCTCCGTCACGGCCTGCCATGCGAAGCGGAGCAGGTCCGGCTCGACGGCCGAGAGCTCGCCGACGGCCACGCGGACACGTTCGAGGCGTCCGCGACCCGCCAAGACCTCGAGACAGGTCCGGTGGATCGAGGAGGCGATACCCAGCTCGTGCATCGTCGCACCTTTTCTTGGGCGACAGTATGAAGCAACATCGGCACCCGTCGCGTGAAGGTAAAGGGACCGCTTTTCTCCTTTTACTTTTGGGGACCCTTGGCCCTCCTCTTGCTCCACCTGATGTTCACAGGGAGAGTTCCGTCCGCGATCTGATCGCGGCGATGCATGATGGAGGGCCCCCCGATGAAACAAACCCTCGCCCTACTCGATGACGTGATGAGCGACAGGATCGCAACCGCGCGTCAGGCAAAGAAGAAGATCCTGGAAGAGTACGGGGATCGCCGTCTTTCGGAGGTCACCGTGGCCCAGGCGTACGGTGGGATGCGGGGCGTCAAGTGCATGGTCACCGAGACCTCCGCCGTCGATCCCTATGAAGGAATACGGTTCCGGGGATACAGCATCCCCGAGCTGCGGGAAAAATTGCCCAAGGCGGCCGGAGGGGACGAGCCGCTGCCGGAGGGCGTGTTCTATCTGTTGCTCACCGGAGACATCCCGACCGAACAGGACGTGGCGTGGATCACCTCCGCCTGGCGTGAGAACGAGACCCTCCCGGACTATGTCGGGCGGGCCCTCGACGAGCTGCCTCGTGACACCCATCCCATGACGCAGTTCTCGGTCGGCATCCTCACGCTGCAACGCGAGTCGATCTTCGCGCGCAAGTACAGAGCGGGCATGGCCAAGACCGATTCTTGGCACGCCATGCTCGAGGACGTGATGATGCTGCTCGCGCGGCTTCCGCTCGTCGCGGCCTATGTCTATCGCCGGACCTACAAGAACGGCGAGCACATCGCACCCGCCGAGGTCGGTCTCGACTGGGCCGGCAATCTCGCCCACATGATGGGCGTCGAGCAGGAAGAGTTCCGCGAGCTGATGCGACTCTACCTGACCATCCACGCCGACCACGAGGGCGGCAACGTCAGCGCGCACACGACCCATCTCGTGGGGTCGGCGCTGTCGGACCCGTACCTCTGTCTGTCCGCGGGGATCAACGGTCTGGCGGGGCCACTTCACGGTCTGGCCAATCAGGAGGTCGTCCGCTGGATCGAGGAGCTCAAGGCAAAGCTCGGCTCGACCCCGACCGAGGACGACGTGACCCGTTACGTCGAGGACACCCTCAACCGCGGTCAGGTTGTCCCCGGATACGGACACGCGGTGCTGCGTCAGACCGATCCGCGATACACCGCGCAGCGCGAGTTCGCCTTCAAGCATCTGCCCGACGACGAGAACTTCAAGATCGTGCAGATGCTGTTCAAGGTCGTGCCGCGGGTCCTGATGGACCGCGGGAAGGCCAAGAACCCCTGGCCCAACGTCGACGCGCATTCCGGATGCCTGCTGGTGCACTACGGCGTCGTCGAATACGACTTCTACACCGTGCTCTTCGGCGTCTCGCGGGCGCTGGGAGTCATGGCTTCCTTGGTGTGGGATCGAGCCGAGATGCTCCCCCTCGAGCGTCCCAAGAGCGTCACCACGGAGTGGATCCAGCGTGAGATGGCAACGCTCGAGCAGGAGGCAATCCCATGAGAGGAACGATCAAGATGACCCCCGTGGCCGCGATCGAGCGGATGCTCGCCGGCCATCCACAGGCCCTCGTCAATCCCGACCGTCGGGGGTTGATCCAGCTCGCGCTGCAGAGGCGCGAAGCGATCGCCGCCGAGTGCGGGGCGCTGGCGACATGGACAGCCAGGGACTCGACCGGCCGCAGCCCCAAGGACACCTACATCGTACGGCGGGCGCCGAGCCGGTCGACGATCGATTGGGACTCGCCGAACTGCATCCCGCTCGAACCCGAGACGTTCGAGATGCTCTGGGAAGACGCGGTTCGGCTTCTCGCCGACAAGACGCGGGTGTTCGTGACGGACCGTGTTGTCGGCGCCGACCCGACCTATGCTCTCCCCGTCCGCACGGTCACCGATCGGGCGGTTCACGCGTTGTTCACCTACAACATGTTCCGTCCGGTTCCCGCCGACATCGCGCGAAGCTGCTTTGCCGAGCAGCCGTTCACGATGCTCGTACTGCCGTACGACAAGGTCGACGACGGGCAGTATCACGGGCGACTGCGCGAGCTCCCTGGCGGAAAGACATCGAAAATGGCGATCGTGATGGACTTCGACGAGCGCCGCGGCCTGGTCTTTGGATCAGCGTACTGCGGGAGCGTCAAGAAGCTGATGTTCACGGTGATGAACTACCTCCTGCCCGCCGAGGGCATCCTACCCCTGCATTGCTCGGCGAGCGAGGGGAAAGACGGAACGACCGCGCTCTTTCTCGGTCTTTCGGGGACCGGCAAGACGAGCCTGTCCGCGGATCCCGAGCGTGCGCTGCTCGGCGATGACGAGCACGGCTGGGCGGATCACGGCATTGCAAACTTCGAGAACGGCTGCTACGCCAAGCTCATCAACCTCCGCGCCGACAAGGAGGCCGAGATCTACAACGCGGTCTTTCACCACGCGGATCCCATGCACCACGGCGCGGTCGTCGAGAACTGCATGATGTTCCCCGATGGGAGCTTCGACGTCGATGACGAACGTCTGACGCCCAACTCGCGTGGAAGCTACCCGCTCGAGTTTCTGAGCAACATCAAGACGCCTCCGGTCGGAACGCATCCGAAGACGATCCTGTTCCTGACGGCCGACGCCAACGGCGTGCTGCCTCCGGTCTCGCGACTGACCTCCGACCAGGCGATGTTGTGGTTTTTGATGGGGTATACCTCCAAGCTGGCGGGCACCGAGACGGGTGTCGTCGAACCCGTATCGACCTTCTCGAGGTTCTTTGGCGCGCCCTTCATGCCGGCAATGCCGGAGCGTTACGCCGCGCTCCTGGGCGAGAAGCTCCGGCAGCACGACACCAAGGTCTTTCTGGTGAACACCGGATGGAGCGGCGGGCCCCACGGTGTGGGCGCCCGGATGGATATCCGGCTGACGCGAGCGATCGTCGATGCGGCGCTCGGCGGGTATCTCGACGATGTCCCCTGCCGGAGGGACCCGTTGTTCCATCTCGAGGTACCCGAACGCTGCCCCGGCGTGCCCTCGGAAATGCTGTTCCCGAGAAACACCTGGAGCGATTCGCAGGCCTACGACGACAGAGCCAAGAAGCTCGCGGAAGAGTTTGCCCGCAAATTCGACACGGCCTACGGCAGGAAGAACGTCGCGCCGGAAGTCGCCGCGCTGTGCCCCGGCAAGAAAGGAGCGTGAGACTCGCGGCCAGATCTTCCGCCAGGAGGTCGAGGATGTCTATTGAAGGGTGAATTGCACAACGATCGTGAAGTAGACGTCCACGGGCTTCCCGTCCTGAAGCGCCGGCTTGTAGCGCCACTGTCGAACCGCATCGATCGCGGCCTCCTCGAAACCGAGCCCCGGGTGCCGGGCCTGTAGCACCTCGATCTCGGCGACCGTGCCGTCCTTGAGAATGACGGCCTGAAGCAGGAGACGGCTCTCGATCCGGGCCTTTCTCGCGATCTCGGGATAGACCGGTTGCACGTGCGACTCTTCGATGCGCTCGGGGAGACTCACGTCCCCCACACCGGCCAGGAGCGGCGTTTCCTTAGGCGCGGGAGGAGGCTCGGGCTCACCGATCAGGTACTCGACATCGTCCTCGATCGCGATCGGCGCGATCTCGGGCTCGGGCTCACGGATGGGTTCCGGCTCGTCCGGCGTGGGGTCGGGGATGGCAACCTTGCGCACGATCTTCTTCTGGACGATCTGCTTCCTCTCGACCGGCGGTGGCGGCGGGATGTATTTCCGAACGTAGACAACCTTGGTCGTCTTTTCCGGTTTGAAGGCCTGTCGGAGGTCGGGCAACGGGACGAAGAGCACGACCAAGTGGACCACCAGCGCGCCCACGAGGGCCCACAGCAGATAGCGCCGATCCTCGGTGTGCAACAGCTTCAGCGAGAACTCGACGTCGGACCGGGGTGGCCTTGGAACGGGGAAATGGTGCGAAGCAACATGTCCGCTCATGGTGGGCCTCCCCCCGGACGGCTCTCTTCGTCCGGGTGGCCACCCTGACGAAACGCAAGACCGGGACCACGCCCGCGCACAACTCACCCGTCATTATTTTGGTGGGTGTCCCGGCCGATTTTGCGGCTCACCGCGGGGGAAATTTCCGCATCTGTGGGGAAGCTCTCGCAATTGACCGCAATGGTTTCTCGACAACGAAAAGGGGCCGGCGGGGGCTTCGTTCTTGCAAGGGTAACCGTCCCGCGCGGTGGTCTGCGGGTGGAAGGTATCCCATGGATTACGAGATCCGTTTTCCGGGTGGTGATCGGGTCGATGCCAACGGTGAGTTTGGGGTCATCCGTACGGACCAGGGTGACTCAGCACCTGCCCCCTTCGATCTTTTTCTGGCGTCCATCGGGACGTGTGTCGGTGCGTATGTGTTGCGCTTCTGCCAGCAGCGCGG
>JBFJTV010000130.1:0-7510 GCA_041625075.1 Candidatus Polarisedimenticolaceae bacterium
AGACCGGGTTCGACGTCACCGTGGTGCCGGCGACGACGACCGCGGACGACGTCCTCGCGAGAAAGCCGCAGTCGGTCTTTCTGTCGAACGGTCCCGGCGACCCGACCGCCGCCGGCTATGCGGTGGACACGGTCCGCCGGCTGATTGGCCGCGTGCCGATCTTCGGAATCTGTCTCGGGCATCAGATCGCCGCGCTCGCGATGGGCGCGACCACGTTCAAGCTCAAGTTCGGACATCGCGGCGGGAACCACCCCGTCCAGGACCTCCGGACGAAGAGAGTCGCGGTCACGTCGCAGAACCACGGTTACGCGGTGGACCCCGAGAGCCTTCCGAAGGGCGTCGAGATCACCCACATCAACCTCAACGACCACACCTGCGAGGGGTTCATCGACCCCGCCGCACGACTCCTTGCGGTGCAGTACCACCCCGAATCCTCGCCGGGGCCGCACGATTCTCTGGGTCTGTTTCGAGAGTTCCTAACCCTGACCACGGGTAACGCGTCCGCGCGTCCCGAGCTGATCGAGGATCGTCGATGACCGACTGGAAGTCGTCCCTCCGCGCCGATCCGACGCCGTGGCTGATGGAAAACGCCAGTCCGCCGATCAAGTACCGCGTGCTGACGGAGCTCCTCGACGGAAACCCCGAGGACCCGGAGATCAAGGCTGCTCGCCAGGAAGCCTACCAGTACGCGCCGGCACTCGCCCTGCAACGCAAGCAGAGAAAGGACGGGACCTGGGGAGGCAAGATCCACGCCGGCGATCCTCGCGGCTACGAGCTGTGCCTCGAGAACGTCCTGTGCACGTTGTTCGAGTACGGCTGGAACCGCGAGACCAAGCCCGTCAAGGCGGCGGCCAAAACGTTGAGGACGTTTCTCACGCAGAAGAAGGATCTCAAGCTGTTCGAGTTTCAGAAGGTGATCAAGGCCGACGAGCGGCGCGAGCAGTACTACCGCTGGTTTCTCCGGATTCTGGCACTGGGTTTGTTGATCCGCGCCGGCTACACCGACGAGCGCAGCCGTCTCGCGGTTCTCGAGCTTCTCGATGTGACGTCGGGTTTCGTGGACGACCCGATCTCACGTAACCCCGTGGACGAGATCGGGGCGAGCCACCCGTTGATCCGGCCCGAATCGTGGAACCGCGGGTACTCGTTCATCCCGGATCTGTACATCACACGCGTGCTGGCGTTCTCGCCGTGGCTGCTCGACGGCGAGCTCGCCAAGATGCGGATCAAGAAGATCTTCGACTACGTCATGTCGGAGACCTACCAGTCGATCGCACCGCAGCTGGGCCTCGTGCGAACCTCCAAAGGTTCCTTTATCAAGGGGCACGGGCTGCGCATTCTGCCGATCGACGATTACCACAAGCACGGGCATCTCGACGAGCTCATCGTCGTCCTGGAGCTGCTCGCGCGTCTCGGGCTTCTCAACCGCTATCCGCGGTTGATGGGCCATCTCGAGTGGCTGCTCGGTCAACAATCCCGCGAGGGCCGGTGGAACCTCCCGACGAAGATGCTCAGCGACACGAGCCGCTGGACCGCGCTCCTCAGGATCGAGAAGGACTGGAGGTCCCCGACGCGGAAGGAAGCCGACATGACCTTCCGCATGCTGGTGATCTTCAAGTACCAGTGGGAGCGCCAGATGAGAATGCTCGACCGTCGAGACGACGGCTACCCGATTTAGTCCCTACCGAAACAGCAGTCGAACCGCGTCCACGAGATGACGTACGCGGTGGAGCTTCATCGACGCGGGCGACGGCGGCGAGTCACCGCCCTCGGGGAGGATCGCCTCGCGAAAGCCGAGCCGCGCGGCCTCGCGGAGGCGGGCTTCGATCCTGGGGACGCTCCGGATCTCTCCGGTGAGCCCGATCTCGCCCATGACGACCACCGACGAGGGCAGCGCCCGAGCATGGGCGCTCGAGGTGGCTGCAACCGCGACCGCGAGATCGGCCGCGGGCTCGGCGACCGTGAGGCCTCCCGCGACGTTGACGAACACGTCGCGTGCGGAGGCGTCCAGATCGGCAGCCCCTTTGAGGACGGCGAGGATCATGGCAACGCGGTTGACGTCCACGCCGAGCGCGGTGCGTCGTGGAGAGCCCTGCGACGGATCGCCGACCAGGGCCTGGATCTCGACCAGCACGGGCCGCGTCCCCTCCATCGCGGCGAGGACCGCGGAGCCGGGGGTGCCCTCGGTGCGCTCGGAGAGAAAGAGCTCGCTGGGGTTGGCCACCGCGGCAAGTCCGCGCTCGGTCATCGTGAAGACTCCGAGCTCGTCGGTCGGGCCGAAGCGGTTCTTGAGCGCCCGGAGGATGCGGTGGCTGTGGTGGCGGTCGCCCTCAAACTGCAGGACGGTGTCGACGACGTGCTCGAGGGCCCTCGGTCCCGCCAGCGCGCCGTCCTTGGTGACGTGACCCACCACGAAGACGGGTGTCGTGCTGGCCTTGGCGAAGCCGACCAGCCGCGACGCCGCCTCGCGCACCTGGGCGACGGTTCCGGGAACGGCTCCCGTCTCGGCGCACCGAACCGCCTGGATCGAATCAACGATGACCAGTGCCGGCGAGGTCGCGCGTGCGGTCTCGACGATGACGTCGACGTCGGTCTCGGCGAGAACCATCAGGTGCTCACCGTCCACTCCGAGACGATCGCCTCGGAGACGAAGCTGCGAGGCCGATTCCTCGCCGGTCACGTAGAGCACGCGTCGCTCCGGCCCGGCAACGGCCGCGGCGGTCTGGAGCAAGAGCGTGCTCTTTCCGATCCCCGGCTCGCCACCGAGCAGGATGACGGCGCCGGCCACGAGGCCGCCTCCGAGCGCGCGATCGACCTCGGGAATCCCGGTGGTCTTTCGGCCGGTCTCGGTCCGAACGAGGGAGGTGTACGGAACGGGATCGGCCCCGCGACTTTTCGAGGGTCCCGTCGTCCCACGATGCCGGACCGGCTTCTCCTCGGAAAACCCACCCCATGCGCCGCACTCCGGACATCGCCCGAGCCACTTCGGGGCCTGGTAGTCGCAACGCTGGCAAACGAAGATCGTCGTGGATGCCAAGGGCGCTACATACCTTCGAAGGCGGGGTTCTCGAACCGGGTGAACTCCCGGATGAAGACGAGGTTCACGGTGCCGGTGGGGCCGTTGCGCTGTTTGCCCACGATCAGCTCGGCCTTGCCGCGAAGATCGGGGTCGCCCCTCTTGTACAGCTCTTCCCGGAACAGGAACAGCACGACGTCGGCGTCCTGTTCGATCGCGCCGGACTCCCGGAGGTCGGACAGCTGCGGGCGGTGATCTCCACCGCGCTGCTCGGGGGCTCGCGAAAGCTGGGAGAGAGCGATCACCGGGATGGCGAGCTCTTTGGCGAGTTCCTTGAGCGATCGGCTGATCTCGGAGATCTCCTGTTGCCGGCTCTCGAACGACGCGCGGCCGCGCATGAGCTGGAGGTAATCGACCACCAGCAGATCGAGCTGGCGCTCGAGGGCGAGACGTCGAGCCTTCGCCCGCATCTCCATGATGCTGATCCCGGGGGTGTCGTCGATGAAGATCGGGGCCTCGGATAGCTCACCGAAGGACTTGATGATGCGCTGCCAGTCTTCCTTGTTGACACGGCCGGTGCGAAGACGGTGGGCATCGACCTTGGCCTGCGAGCAGAGCATCCGGAAAAACAGCTGCTGGTGCGACATCTCCAGAGAGAACACGCCGACCGTCTTCCCGTGACGCATGGCGGCGGCCTCGGCGATGTTGAGCGCGAGGGTCGTCTTGCCCATGCTGGGCCGGGCGGCAAGGATGATCAGATCGCTGGGTTGCAGCCCGGCGGTCATCTCGTCGAGCTGGATGATTCCCGTCGGAATACCGGTAATCAGCTCGCGACGCTCGGTGAGCTCCTCGATCGTCTTGAGACTCTGCTCGGCGACCGTCTTGAGCGGGAGAAACCCGGTGCGCAGACGATCCTCGGCCACGCGGAAGATTGCACGCTCGGCCTCGTCGATGACGTCGTTGGTGGAGCCCTCGGGCTTGAGCGCGCTCTGCAGGATGTTCTGCGCGGAGCGGATGAGGTCTCGTAGGATCGCCTTTTCACGAACGATCTTGGCGTAGTGCTCGACATTGGCCGAGCGGGGAACGCCGTCGACGAGCGACGCGAGGTACGCCGGTCCTCCGGCCGCTTCCAGATCGCGGGAGCGCTCGAGCTCGGCCTTGACCGTCACCAGATCGAGCGCGCTCCCGGCGTCCACCAGCGTTTCCATCGCGAGGAAGATCTTGCGGTGGCGCGTCGAGTAGAACGCTCCCGAGGACAGCACCTCTTGCGCCTGATGGAACTGATGGTTGTCGAGCAGGACCGCGCCGAGAACGGAGCGCTCGGCCTCGACGGAATGGGGAAGCGCGGCGACTGCGGTGTCTTCAGACATCGGTTCCGGCATGTGGAGACGTCTCGATCGTCACGGGACCGTCGGCGGCAGCCGACGGGGCCATGCTACCACAGCCGAAGCGCGTCTCGGTGATAAGCTCGACGCGAATGACGATGCGGTCAACCACAGTTGCCGTTGTCGTGCTCGCAGCGTTGGGAGGAGCGGATTCGCTCGCAAGCGGCGACCACGAAGAACGCCTCCGCCGGACACGAGAGGAAATCGTTCGGCTGCGGTCCGACCTCGAGAAGCTGAGTGGTCTCGAGCGCGGGGTTCTCGGTGATCTCGAGAGACTCAGCGCGGATCTGCGCCTGCGCGACGCGGAAGTGCGTGAGGTCTCGCTTCGCCTCGATCGGATCGCGGAAGAAGTCGAAGGGCACAACCGCAGGCTCGGCGAGCTCGAACACGCCCAGCGGCGCCGGCTGGGGTATCTGGCCTTCCGTCTCCGTGAGATGTACAAGCGCGGACCGGAGGCCGGTCTGCGTCGGATCGTCGGTGGCGACGGTCTTCCCGTCTATCTTCAGGGACTGCGGTACGCCGCCTACCTGAGCCAGCGGGACGCGCGGGTGTTGCGCGAGTACCGCGAGGATGGAGCGGCGATGACCGAGGCCCGCGCGGCGCTCGAGGAGGAACAGGTTCGTCTGACCCGCATCCAGGACGAGGCTCAGCGCGCCGGGCGGGCGCTCGAACAGAGCCGGAGATCGCGTGAAGAGCTGCTCGAGAGCATCCGCACGGACGCCAGGAAGAGGCGCGAAGCCATCGCCGAGCTCGAGTCCGCAGCCAACGCTCTCGCCGAGCTCGCGGCGCGGCCAGGCTCCGCTGCGGTGGCTCCCGCGCTCGACGTCACGAAATTCGAGGGCTTGCTCGAGTGGCCGGCGGCGGGGGAGATCTCGACGGGATTCGGCAACGTCGTGCATCCCCGGTTCAAGACCGTGGTGCCCCATCCGGGTCTCGACATCGAGGCCGATCCGGGCGCGCCGTTCAACAGCGTCTTCGACGGCACCGTCATCTTCGCCTCCTGGCTCAACGGCTACGGTTTGACCGTCCTCGTCGATCACGGCGGGGGACTGATCTCGGTCTACGCCCACGCCTCGGTCGTCGTGGTCGAGGAAAACGAGCGGGTCACACGCGGCCAGATGCTGGGGCAGGTGGGCGAAACGGGGTCGTTACGGGGCCCCTACCTGTACTTCGAGATGCGGCGCGACGGCAGCCCCGTGGACCCGGCAACCTGGCTGAGACCCGCGGAATCCCCCTTCTAGTGAAGGAAACCGACAATGCTGGCAAAACGGGTGCCCCAAGTGTAATTTTGAAAGGGGCCGCCGTCGCTGGAGTCAACTCGATGAGCCAAAGCCGTGTCATTCTCCTCGTCGTCTCCTGTGTCGTCGTCGTCGTGCTTGCCGGAGGCGGTCTTGCGCTTCGGGTCGGTGCGGCCGACGGATCGTACCGGGACGTCGTCCTGTTTTCCGAGGTCCTCGCACTGATCTCGGACAACTACGTGGACGCCGTGGACGGCAACGGTCTTCTCGAGGGCGCCTACGAGGGCATGCTCGGGAGTCTCGATCCCAACGGGGCCTACCTCAGCCCGGAGGAGGTCGAGGAGTGGAAGAGCCCGGCGACGGGGGCGGCCGGTCCCGGTTTGACGGGCGTCAAGGTCCACGGCTCGCTCGAGGTCGTCTACGTCGATCCCGGCTCTCCGGCGGCGGACCTGGGGATCGTGCGTGGGGATCAGATCCGCGAGATCGACGGGCGGCCCGTGCGGACGATGTCGCAGGAGCAGGCGCGCCGACTCCTGCGCGGGGAGTCGGGCTCGAGCGTCAAGCTGGAGCTGCTCCACCCTCATGACAGCTACAGCCGCGAGACGGTGGACGTTCTGCGCGCGCCTCGTGCCTTCGACCCCTACGTTGTCGAGGTCGTCGACGGCATCGCGGTGCTCGGGGTCAGGGACCTCGAGCGGCTTGATGTGGGATCGCTCGCGGAGGAGCTCGACGACGTGAGCTCGCGCGGCGTCGATCGGCTGCTGCTCGATTTCCGGGCGCTGACCGAGGGATCGCCCCGTGACATCGTCGGTCTCGTCGAGCTGTTCGCCAGCGGCCCGCTCTTTCGTCTCAAGGGACGTTCGGGGGACGCGATCGAGACCGTCGAGGCAAAGCGCCTGGATCCGGTGTGGTCGGGAACGATCGGAATCCTCGTCAACGGCGCCACCGCGGGAGGGGGCGAGGCCGCGACGCTTCTCCTGAAGCACCGGTACGACGTCAAGGTGTACGGCGAGACGACCTACGGACTCGGTGCCGAGCCGCAACTGTTCGAGCTCCCGGACGGGTCGGGGCTGGTCTTCCCGACCGGCGTGTGGGAAACGGCCGACGGCAACCGTTGGAACGAGACGGGTGTCGAGCCGGACGAGATCGTGCGCGCGGAAGAAACCGAATCCGAGGAGATCGAGCAAGAGCAGCTTCGACGCGCTCTCGAGTCCTTCGCCAGAGACACGTCCGAAGAGCGCGAGGATCAGAGCCAGAAAGAAGCGGCCTGATGAATCCGATGCTCATTGCGGCAGCGGCGGCTCTTGCCGCGGTGTTGTGCAGCCCGACAGCGCTCGCCGAGCAGCCGGAGATACCCGAGACCGCTGCGGAGCTCGAGCTCGACCCGACCGAGCGACGGGCCGAGGTCTATCTACGGCTGATGAACGCGCAGATCGCTCTCGGAGATCGGGACCGTTCACTCGATGTTCTCCGCGAGCTTCGGCAGGCCCTGGAGCTCGAACCCGACTCGGCCGAGCTCCACGGGGTCGCCGCGTCGATGCTCCTTCAGGCACAGTTCCGACGCGAGGCCGAGCGGGTGGCCGATCGCGCCCTCGAGATCGACCCCGACGAGACGAAGGCGCTTCGCGTCCGGGCCGACCTCGCGTTGTCGAACATCGGTGGACCCGGGGATAGGGCCGGGATCCAGGAGGCGATCGCGATCTACGAGCGGCTCGCCGAGGACCCGGAGGTCGATGAGGAGGTTCTGCTGATCCTCGCGAATCTCGAGCTCAAGACAGGGGATTCCGCAGGCGCGGTGAGGTACGCCGAGCGTTTGTCGGTTCGGCAACCCGCGGACCGATCGGTCACGCGTCTACTGGCTGACACCCTGG
>JBFJTV010000131.1:0-7402 GCA_041625075.1 Candidatus Polarisedimenticolaceae bacterium
GCCTGTGCCTCGGACTTGGCGCGGTCGAGATCGCGCTCCAGACTCTGGACCGAGGACTCCAGCTTGGTCACTTCGCGCTCCTTGTTGCGGAGCTGCTCGTCGAGATCGATGGCGGACGGGGCCTTCTTGGAGCAACCCGTCGCCGTCAATGCGATCACGATCGCCAGGATCGATACGCGTCGAACCATCATGTCTTCGTCTCCTTTCTTGTCCCCCTTGAAGGAGGCGTTACCTGAAAACTTTTTGATAGACGGGGCGAAACCGGCCGCGGCGCCCTTGAACACCTAGCGCTCTCCTCGCAGACGGGCGAGCCAGTGCTCCATCTGCTTGCCTGCCGCCTCGCGGCCGCCGAGCCCGAAGGACAGTGCGACCGCCACCGCCACCGCGCCCAGCGTGAGAGCAAAAGCCAGATTGACGATGTCGTCGGCGATCCCCATCGCGCGCAGGCCCATCGCGAGCACGACGCCCAGGATGGCCAGGCGAACGAGCCCTGCAATGAACGGAGCGTCCGCCCGATCTAGCCGGGAGACCGCGCCGTGGGCAAGGTTGGAGATCAACATGCCCGCGGCGATGATCACCACCCCGAGCAGCACCTGGCCGCCAAACTCGATCAGCATGGCCACGATGGCGGAGACGCGGGCGAACCCCAGAAGATTGGAAGCTTCCACGATTGCGAACAGCATGGCGAAAAAGACGATGATCTTACCGGCGAGTGCGCTCGGGGTCGTCTTTCCGGCGATCGCCGCGGTCAGACCGAGCTTCTCGGGCAAGCGGTCGAACCCGACACCGGCCAGCAGCGCCGAGGCAAGCTCGGCCACGATCCGGGCCACGAAGAACGTGATGCCGAGGATCACCACCGCGGCGAAGAGGTTGGGGATCGCAGCCATGACGGCCGAGAGCATTTCGGTTGCGGGCCCCGAGATCGGCTCGAGCTGAAGCGCGTTCAGGGCGGCGACAAGGGCCGGCAGGAGCACGAACGCGAAGACGACGAGACCGACCAGACGGGAGAGCGTCACGTTGCCCTTGAGGCCGGCACGCTCGCCCAGCCGGTCGGCGCCGGCGGCGGAAAGAAGACTGCTGACCAGGTTCCGCAACAGCGAAGCCACAAACCAGCCGGCGACGCCGAGCACGACGGCCGCAAGCAGGTTGGGCAGCATTGCCAGGATCTTGTCGACCATGCCCTGGACGGGCGCCAGTAGGCCGCCCAGTCCGAGAGCGTGAAGGATGCCGGGAAGGAAGATCAGCAGCACGAGGCCGAACAACGCGTGGCCCAGGTTCTCGCTCATCGGGCGCATTCCCGCTTCGGCGCTGAGCTTTTCGTCCAGCCGCGTCGAGGCCAGCGCCTGGGTGGCGACCTTGCGCACCAACGTCGCGACGATCCAGGCAACGAGAATCAGAACCCCGCCGGCGATGAGCTTGGGCAGGTAGACCATCACCTGGTTGACCAGGGCCTGCAGCGGCTCGGAGACCAGGGTCAGATCGAGAACGTTGAAGAAAGCGATTAGCGCCATCAGGAGGATCAGGAAGTAGGCGCCCTTGGCGATCCCGCCTTCGAGGTCGAGCTTGCCACCCGCGGCGCTCTGGACGCGCCGGTTGAGCCCGAGCAGCCCCAGAGATTTCCGAATAACTGCCCGGACGATGACCGCGACGAGCCACCCGATGACGAGAACCGCGAGTGCTCCCAGCATGCGGGGCAGGAACGTGCCGAGAGTCTCCTGGAGTGACCCCAACACCGATTTGAAGTCCATTCTTGGCTCCGTATCGCAGGATCGAGCGGGATTCCCCCAACCGGCAGGTCGCGCAGCCGTGGCTGCTGCCCCCTCGAGCCCCCCCCTTCGCGGGGTTGATTCGGGCCCTTAGACAGGGGGCCCGGTCGGAAAGTCACATTTCCCTATTCCGGGAGCTCCGGATGTGACTTTTCCGGGCCGATACCGGTCCAAGCCTAACGCCGGTGGTTTGTCCACAGGCGGGTGCTTCCGCGTCTGAATCCCGACTGGTTGGGGGCTTTTCCGAGTTGACGGAAGCGACCGATCCATGGTTAATGCGCGGTTCGGCTCGCGACGGGGTGAGTCGAGTATCTGATCAAGGAGGCTCGTGATGAAGAAACCCATGATGATTGCCGGCATCGTACTGATCGTCTCGATGCTGGCGAGTCTGCAACCGACCCTGGCCCAGGTCGACCCGAAGGAGCCGGGCTGGAACCACATCGCCGATTTCAGCTGGGTGCTGACGGCCGGAAACTCCCAGACCTCGACGCTGGGCTTGAACTATGTGGGCAAGCGATCCTGGGAGAAGGCGCTGTTCACGATTCGGGGCGGCGGGCTGCGCGCCGAGACCACCAACAAGTTCTTTGTCGAACCGTCACCCGGCGCCACGGTCGTCGAAGACGAGGAGACCTTCAAGATCGCCGAGAACTACTACTTCGGCGCGCGGTACGACCGGAACATCACCGACCGGCTGTTCTGGTACGCGGCGGCGGGCTGGCTGCGCAACGAGTTCGCGGGCATCCAGGACCGTTACACCGTCACGGGGGGTGTGGGCAACATCTGGTTTGAAGACGACGACCGGACGTTCCGCACCAACTACGGTGTCAGCTACACCGACCAGACCGACGTCGTCGACGTCGGCGTCGATCGCTCCTACGCCGGTCTGCTGGCGGGCTGGGACTACCTCAACAAGTTCGGCCAGAACACACAGTACGGGAACGACTTCTTCTTCAATTACAACCTGGAGGAGAGCTCCGACTGGCGCTGGGTGATGGACCAGTGGGTGGCGGTCAGCATGACCGAGATGCTGGCGCTCAAGGTCTCGCTGTCCTGGCTTTACAACAATCTCCCCGCATCCGGTGTGTTCCCGCTCAGGGACCCCGCGGGCGTCGTGATCGGCACCACGACTCAGGAGCTCGACAAGCTGGACACGGTCTTCAGCGTTTCGCTCGTCGTCAACTTCTGACGAACTCACGGGTTGCCCCCCTCCCACCCGAACCTATATTCGAGGTCGGAGGGAACCGCCGAGGTGAGGGGTCTCCGGGACGCCTGGCTTGCCATCGGATGCGCGATCGGCGCCGCGGCGTCACCCCTCGCCTCGGATCATCCGCTCACCCGGGCGTCCGAGCCGGCCCCCGCCGATGTCGTGACACCGCTCGACTACTTCGAGAGCGGTCGCCAGGCCGTGGAAGCCTATCTCGACCCCGATCTGGCGAGCACCATCGAGAAGGCGAAGCAATTCTGCGCCCGCGTCGAGATCCGCTTCGGGCATCGGGATGACTCGTACCGATCCGTCATGGGTAGCGGAGTCCTGGTGGGGCGCGGTCGCTGGGTGCTGACGGCGGGGCACTCGCTTGAGGGGATCCGCAAAGGCCAAGTCAGTGTCACGCGCGCCGACGGGGGGCGCTTCGCCGCCCGCGTCGTCGAGCACCACTACCGCGCCGATGGCGGCCCGGACGACGACTGGGCGCTTCTCGAGCTGGTCGGAAGCCCGTCGCTCGACCAACCCGTGGTCATCGCCGCGGCCCGCCCCGGAGAACGAGCCTTCGTTCTCGGCTATCCCGATCAAATCGGGATCGACGCCGAGGGTCAAGTGAACTACGGCTCGAGCGGTTCGGCCGACTATCTCGAGCCCCTGGTCACGGTCGGCCGGGTCGAGGAGCCGGATGCGGTCACCCTCGCGCCACTCGCCGGGTCGATCCCCACCTCAGGGATGAGCGGCGGCCCGGTGTTCGACGCGGACGGGCGCCTGATCGGCATCTTCGTCTCCATCCTGCGCAGCGATTCGGAGCGCGGGTCGCGCTGGACCTACCGCATGGTCCCCGCAGAGGTGCTGGGAGATCGCACGAGACGCGGCGGGACACGCAGTCGAGCCGGGCCCGCCCGAGGCCCTTGGTGGGCTGCGAGCGGTCAACCCCTCTCGGCGGCCGCCCGGCGCGACATCAGGCACCCCGGCCGTTGAGGTGCTTTGCCAGAAACGCCTCCATCGCGCGGTAGAACTCGAAGATGTTCTCCTCGTTGCGGAAGCCGTGACCCTCGTTGTCCTTGACGAGGTATTCGACCTTGACGCCCCGTCTCTTCAGCGCAGTGACGATCTGGTCGGATTCCTCCTTGCGTACGCGAGGATCGTTGGCCCCCTGCGCCACGAACAGCGGCACCCGAATCCGATCGGCGTTGTAGAACGGTGACGTCTCGAGAAAACGCTTCTCGTCGCGCTGCGGATGGCCGACCATCTCGTACATCATCTCGAGATAGGGCTTCCAGTACGGCGGAATCGAGGCGATCCAGGTAAACAGGTTCGAGACACCCACGTAGCTGATCGCGCACGCGTACAGATCGGGCGTCTTGGTCACGCCGGCAAGCGTCGCGTACCCGCCGTAGCTTCCGCCGTAGATCGCGACGCGATCCGGATCGGCGAATCCCTTATCGACCGCCCAGCTCACGCCGTCGGAGATGTCGTCCTGCATCTCCAACCCCCACTTGCCAAAGCTGTCCTCCCAGAACTTCCGGCCGTAACCCGTGGAGCCACGGTAGTTCATCTGCAGGACCGCCCAGCCGCGGTTGGCGAGGAACTGCACCTCCGGGTTGAACCCCCACGAGTCCCGGACCCACGGACCGCCATGTGGGTGGACGATCAACGGGAGCCCGCTGGGCTCGACGCCACGAGGCAGGGTCAGGTAGCCGTGGATCTTCAAACCGTCACGCGCCGTGTACGTGATCGGCTTCATCTCCGCCATCTTCTCGGCGTCGAGCCACGGCGAGATGTCGAACAGCCTGGTGAGCTTCATCGTGTTGGCGTCAAGCAGGTGGTAGCTCCCCATGGTGCGGTCGCTGCCGGAGTGCACGATGTACTTGGTCTCGTCGAGCGACGATGACGTCAGGGTGTTGTCCATCCCCGGAAGCTTCTCGTCCACGAACTTCTGGATCGTCGCACGGTGGTCGTCGAAAAACGCGTAGTCCTGCTTCTCGGTCTCGAACGACACCCCGACGATCTTTTTGCGCTTGCGCGACTTCATCAGATGATGGACGTCCACTTCCGGATGCTCGTAGATCAACTTCGTCGGTTTTCCGGACTCGAGGTCGTACTCGTAGATCGCCGTCTTGTCGCGCCCGACGTTTGACGCCACGTAGGCCGATGCATTGTCGAAGGTGAAGAACAGGGGAGTGGCGCTCTCCTTGAAGTTGTAGGTCGCGACGGTTTTCCAGTCGTCGTTCTCGGTCTTGCGGTACAGGATCGACGTGTTGACCCCGTCCGTCGTGGTGGCCAGGCGAAGCTTGCCGTCGTGATCGGTCGTCCAGATCTGGACGTTCCCGGGGTTCTTGGCGACCAACTCCATCTCGCCCGTGTTGACGTTGAGTCGGAAGGCGTCGAACAGCTGCGCGTCGCGACGGTTCATCTGAAAGAGGATCTCGTCCTCGACGTCCTCGAGATCGTCGATGATGTCGCACTTCACATCATCGAACGGTGTGAAGTCGAGCGGATTCCCCCCGTCACGCCCCACACCGTACAGACGGTAGTTCTCGTCGCCCCCCTTGTCCTGGACGTAGATCAGGCGGTCGTTGTTGGCCCACAGATAACCGCCGATGTCTCGTTCGGTCGCGTCGGTGATCCGTCGGGTCTCACCGGTCGCGATGTTCTGCACAAAGACGTTCAGCCGGCGCTCGTAAGGGGCCATGTAGGCGAGGTGCGCACCGTCCGGAGACAGCCGCACATAGACCTTGTCCGGCTTCCGAAAGAAGTCTTCCAACGGAATCATCGAATTACCCCATGCCGGTTCAAGCCGCTTCGCGAATCTCCGCCGGTGGATCCAGCGGCTTGCCCAGGATCCAACGACCGGCGCGCTTGAGATCCTCGAGCACAAGGTAGCCGCATGGGACCAGCATCAGGGTAATAAATGTGGAGAAGACGACTCCAAAAGCCAGCGAGGCCGCCATCGGGATCAGGAACTGCGCCTGCATGCTGGTTTCGAGCAGCAGCGGTGTCAGCCCGCCAAAGGTCGTGATCGTCGTCAGGAAGATCGGCCGGAAGCGGGCCTCACCCGCCTGGCGCGCGCTCTCGGGGACGGTCTTCCCGGCGGCGCGGTGGTTGTTGACGTAGGTGACCATCACCAGGCTGTCGTTGACGACGACCCCCGCCAGCGCCACGATGCCGAAGAGCGACAGCACGGTCAGGTTCAGACCCATGATCAGATGGCCCCAGATCGCCCCGACGAGACCGAACGGGATCGCCGACATGATGATCAGCGGCTGAGCGTAGGACCGCAGCGGGATGGCGAGCAACGCGTAGATCATCAGCAGCGCGAGAGCAAAACCCCGAAACAGTCCAGAAACGGTGTCGCGTTGCTGGGCCTGTTGGCCCTCGAACGAGTACAGCACGCCCGGGTGCTCGGCGAGGATCTCGGGGAGAATCCTGTTATCGAGGTCGCGGACGACGTCACCGGCGGCAACCTCGTCAATGTTGACCGACGCGGTCACGTTGATCGCCCGGCGCCGGTCGACTCTCTTGATGGTCGCGTAGCCACGGCCGAGTTCCGCCTCGGCGACCTCGTTGAACGGGACCTCGAGCCCTTCCGGTGTTCGGATCCGCATGTTCTCGACGTCCCCGAGCGACCGGCGCTCGGACTCGGGATAGCGCACCATCACGCGAATGTCGTTTCGCCCCCGCTGCACGCGCTGCGCCTCCTCGCCGTAGAACGCCTGTCGCATCTGACGGGCGACGTCGGCGAGACGCAGGCCATAGATCTGCGCGGCGGGCTTGATGTCGAGCTTGAGCTCCTTCTTGCCCTCTCGGAACGAGTCGGCGACGTCATAGACCCCGGAGTACGCCAGGAGCCGCTCCTTGACCTTGTCCGCCACGACCTGCAGCTCTTCGATCTCCGGCCCCGTGAGCTGGACGTTGACGTCCTCGCCCGTCGTGAAGAGCGAGGCGGTGAACGTGATCTCCTCGGCGCCGGGAATCTGCCCTGTCAGCTCGCGCCAGCGCTTCATCAGGGCCTCGCTGCTGATCACGCGATCCTCGCTCGGTACGAGCTCGACGGTGACCTCACCGAGATGCCCCCCCGCGAAGCTCCCTCCGGGTCCCCCCGCGTTCCGCGACTGCTGCTTCAGGTACGGCTGGTCCCCGACCGCGGCCGACAGGTGGTAGAAGACACCGTTGTCCTCCGTTTCGGCCGCCTCGGCCTCGACCCGACGCGCGCTCTCCTCGAGCACTCGCACCGCCTCCGACGTGACAATTGCCGGTGTCCCCTGAGGCATGGTGATCGCCGCGGAGATGTAGTCGGCCTCGACCGGTGGGAAGAAGGTGAACTGGATGAAGCCGCCTACCGCGACACCCACTGTGAGGAGCAGGGTGCCGATGCCGACCGAAATCGTGACGTACCGCCACTTGAGCCCGATCTTGAGGCTAGGGCGGTAGA
>JBFJTV010000132.1:0-7400 GCA_041625075.1 Candidatus Polarisedimenticolaceae bacterium
CCCGCGGCCACGGGCTGGCGGTCGTCCGGTCGCCCGAGCATCTGGACGCGCTGCGCGCGGACCTCGGTCGTGTAGCGCTTGTTGCCGTCGCGATCGGTCCAGTCGCGCGTCTGCAGCGATCCCTCGATGTAGACCTGCTTCCCCTTGCGGAGATACTCACCCACGATCTCCGCCTGCTTGCCCCAAACGACGATCCGGTGCCACTCGGTGCGCTCCTTGCGCTCACCGGCGGCGTCGGTCCAACGCTCCGAGGTCGCCATCGTGAAATTGGCGACCGGCGTGCCGCTGGCGGTGTAACGGAGCTCGGGATCGCGCCCGAGGTTTCCAACGAGGATGACTTTGTTGACGCTGGCCATCTGAGTTTCTCCACGTCCGCCCCGAACGGGGGGACCAAACCGGGAGGCCGGGACCGCGGATCGGAACCCCGAGATCGTAACATAGAATCGGAGCGTGAGAGTCCTCCTCCAGCGCGTCTCGCGGGCCGCCGTGAGGGTCGAGGGCCGCACGGTCGGCGCCATCGACCGCGGCCTCCTGGTCCTTCTCGGGGTCGAGCGCGACGACACCGCGGATCTCGCGGGGCAGATGGCGGACAAGACCGCCGAGCTGCGGATCTTTCCGGACGACGCGGGCAAGATGAACCGCAGCGTCGAGGAGATCGGGGGCGGGGTGCTGGTCGTCTCCCAGTTCACCCTGGCGGCGGCGACCCGCAAGGGGCGGCGGCCGTCCTTTCACCTGGCGGCGCCCCCCGAGCTGGCCGAACGGCTCTATCGCGACTACGTCGAGGCGCTGTCGCGTCGCGGGCTCACCGTCGCCGAGGGCGTCTTCCAGGCGATGATGGAGGTGGAGCTGGTCAACGACGGTCCAGTGACCGTCCTGCTCGACCCTCCCGGAGGTCGGTCATGAGCCCGCCGGCGCCGGCCGCGGCGAAACCCACGGGGTGGTTCGCCCGCTACCTCGACCACCTCGCGGTCGAACGCGGTCTCGCCGCCAACACCGTGGCCGCCTACCGCCGTGACCTCGAGGCCCTCGCGAAGAGACTCGGCAAGAAACGCAGGATCGAGGACGCACGCCGTCGCGACCTGCTCGAGCATCTGCGGGCGATGCGTCTCGACGGTCGCTCGGCCCGGTCGGTCGCCCGCTGGCTCGTCGCCGCCCGGCGGTTCTTTGCCTACCTCGTCGACGAGGGGGTCCGCACCGAGGACCCCACCGCCCATCTCGACCTCCCGAAGGCCTGGCGCGCCCTTCCCAGGGTCATGAGCTCCGAGGAGGTCGAGGCGCTTCTGGCGGCCCCGGATCGCGGCGAGCCCCTCGGGCTTCGCGATGCCGCGATGCTCGAGCTGCTCTACGCGACGGGCCTGCGAGTCAGCGAGCTGGTGGGCCTGCGTCTCGGCGATGTGCAGTTCGATGCGGGCTACCTGCGCTGCATGGGGAAGGGTGCCAAGGAGCGGATCGTTCCGATGGGAGCCGAGGCCGACGCGGCTCTGCGGGCCTACGTCAAGGGGGCGCGCCCCGCCCTTCTGGGCGAGCAACGCAGCGACGCGCTGTTCGTGAACGCCCGGGGTGGAGCGCTCACCCGCCAGGGTTTCTGGAAGATCCTCAAGGCCCACGCGCGGCGCGCCGGGATACGAACCGGGGTCTCGCCGCACACGGTGCGGCACTCGTTCGCGACGCATCTGCTGGAAAACGGCGCCGACCTCCGCTCCGTGCAGGTGATGCTCGGGCATGCCGACATTTCGACCACGCAGATCTACACGCACATCAACCGCGAGCGGCTGCGGCGGCTGTACCGCGATTTCCACCCCCGGGCGTGATCGAGCGGTGAGATCGTGATTCTGGTCACCACCCATGAGGGCGCCGACTTCGACAGCGCGGCGGGCGTGCTGGGGGCAATCGTGCTCCACCCGGGTGCGGTCGCGTCGTTCCCGGTGCCAAGACTTCCGGCGTCAAGAGCTACCTCGAGGCGCACCCGCAGCTTCTTCCCGAGGTTCGCGCCAAGGACGTGGTTCTCGACGACGTCCGGACCTTGATCGTGGTCGATACCGTGCTTCCGGACCGTCTCGGTCCGTTCGGGGTGCTGGCGAGCAGGGGCGACGTGCGATTGATCTACTACGACCATCATCCCGGGGAGCGCCCGGCGGGTGACGCTGAAATGCACATTCGCGAGACGGGGGCGGTCAGCACGTTGATGGTCGAGCGTATCCGCGAGCGAGCTCTCCAGCTGACCGCCGAGCAGGCGACCCTTCTCGCGATGGGGATCTACGAGGACACCGGCGGTTTGATGTTCGCCGGTACGACACCCCACGACCACCGCGCGGCAGCGTGGCTGCTCGAGCAGGGAGCCGATCTCTCGGTGGTTGCGAAGACGCTGGCGCGCGTCCTTTCTCCCGAACAGATCGAGCTGTACCACGACGTGCTCCATCAGGCACGGACGATTCGCGTCCATGGCAAGAACGCCGTGGTGGTGGCCGTATCCTCGGATCGGTTCGTCCCGGAAGCCTCGGTCGTCATCCAGCAGTTCACCCACACGACGGGGGCGCGCCGGGTCGTCGCCCTCCTGCGAATGGACGATCGGATCGTCCTGATCGCGAGAAGCCGCGCGGAGGATTTCGACGCCTCACGCGTGGCGATCGCGTTCGGAGGCGGGGGACACCCAACCGCCGCCGCGGCGGTCATTCGGGGCAAGACGTTGATCGAGGCCGAGGAGGCGGTGATCGATCTGCTGCGCTCGCATCTCGTGCCGGCGCTTCGGGCCGGAGATCTCGCGAGCCCCATCCTTTACAAGGTTGCCGCCGACGCAACGGTCGAGGAGTCGGTCCGGCTGCTCAACCGTTACCGTGTCAACGCGCTCCCCGTCGAGGACGGGAATCGCATCGTGGGTGCCCTGACCCGTCAGCTGGCCGACATGGCGCTGCATCACGGTCTCGGCGACCGGGCCGTGCAGGACGTCATCACCGGTGAGATCGAGCCGATCTCGCCCGATCTCGGTCTCGACGCGGTCAAGCAACGCCTGTTGAGGGGCGCCGACCGCTTCGTGCTCGTCGGGACCGGGCCCGAAGCTGTCGACGGCATCATCACGCGCACCGCTCTCCTTCGCGATCTCGAGGAAGCGGAGACGGAACCGATCCCGTCCCGGCTCGTCTCCGCCCACAGACCGAGCGAGGGCGAGAATGTTGCGGGGATGCTCGCGCGGCGGCTGCCGGACGAGACGCACGCTCTGCTTCAAAACGTGGGGGAGATCGCCGCCGAGCTCGACTCCACGGCCTACCTGGTGGGCGGGGTCGTTCGCGACCTGATCCTGCGGCGTCCGATTCGGGACCTCGACGTCGTCGTCGAGGGCGATGCCGGTCAGCTTGCTCGGCGGCTTGCCGAGCGACTCGACGCCGACGTTCATGTTCACGACGCCTTCCAGACGGCCGCCGTCTTCGCGGGAAAGGGACGACGTCTCGACATCGCGACCGCACGCACCGAGCACTACGTGAGCCCCGCCGCGCTGCCCGAGGTCGTCCCCGGGGTGCTGCGCCAGGATCTGTTCCGACGCGATTTCACGATCAACACCCTGGCGGTCCGGCTTACCCCGCCCGCGTTCGGGCGGTTGCTTGACTACTTCCGCGGGCGCCGCGATCTTCAGGCCGGCAAGATCCGCGTGCTGCACGGGCTGTCGTTCATCGAGGATCCGACGCGGGCGTACCGTGCGATCCGCTTCGCGATCCGGCTCGGTTTCGAGATCTCGAGGGAGACCGCGCACCTCATGCGTGTGGCGCTGCGCGAGGGCGTGTTCGAGCGTCTGTCCCCGGAGCGCCTGCGACGCGAGGTCCAGCGCATCCTCGGTGAGAAGAGGCTCGTTCGCGCGGTCCATCTTCTTCACGACTTCAAGCTGCTGACGGTGTTGCACCCGGCGCTCCGTCCGACGCGAACGACCTACACGCGCGTCGAGAGGGCCGAGGAAGCTCTCGGGTGGTACCGGCTGCTGTACCGGGACGACGACATCGAAGCGTGGGTCGTCGCCCTCGGTGTGCTCGCCGAGAAGCTCGACGAGCCGTCACGCGAAGCGCTCCTGGAGCGCCTGCGGCCCGGTCGGCGCGCCGCCACCCTGTTGCGGGAGGTCCCCGAGCGAGTCCACCACGTGATCGGCAAGCTCGCACGGCGGCGCTCGCTCCGTCCGAGCCGGGTCCACGACGTCTGCCACGAGCAGCCCGCCGAGGCCCTCCTCCTGGCGATGAGCGTGACCGGACGCGAGGAGGTCCGCCGGTCCATCGCGCTCTATCTTTCCCGCCTGCGTGACGTTCGCGCGGATATCGACGGCGAGGACCTTCTTCGGGCGGGCGTCCCGGAGGGCCCGTCCATCGCCACGGCCCTCGCCGCCGCGCTCGCAGCGAAGCTCGACGGCAAGGCGCCCGGGAAACAGGATCAACTCGCGATCGCCCTCAAGAAGGTAAGGGTTGCTTGACAGGACGCGAGCGCCTCGTCTAGAACGGGTCGGTCACCCGGATGGGGAATCGTGGCGACCAAGAACGAAGACAACTTCGAAGCTCCCATTCTCGAACTGGAGAAGAGGATCGAGTCCCTCTCCGGGATCGGGGATGATGCGCAGAACCGCAAAACCCTCGAGCGCTACGAACGCGAGCTCGCGAAGAAACGCACCGAGGTCTTCGCGAATCTGACACCGTGGCAGAAGACACTTGTCGCACGCCACGGACGCCGTCCGTACACCCTGGACTACATCGAGGCCTTCATCGAGGAGTTCGTCGAGATCCACGGCGATCGCAAGTACGCCGACGATCCCGCCATCGTCGCCGGGTTCGGGCTCTTCCACGGCCGCCCCGTCGGCGTGGTTGGACACCAGAAGGGTCGCGACACCAAGGAGAAGATCCACCGCAACTTCGGGATGCCCCGCCCGGAGGGCTATCGCAAGGCGCTACGCCTGATGCGTCTGGCCGAGAAGTTCGGACGATCGATTCTGTGCTTTATCGACACGCCCGGCGCCTATCCCGGTATCGGCGCCGAAGAGCGCGGGCAGGCAGAGGCGATCGCGTACAACCTTCGCGAGATGGCCAAGCTCGAGGTTCCGATCGTGGCAACCGTCACGGGTGAGGGCGGAAGCGGCGGGGCGCTGGCGATCGGGGTCGGCGATCGCGTGAACATTCTCGAGTTCGCGGTGTACTCGGTGATCAGCCCAGAGGGTTGCGCGGCGATCCTGTGGAAGGACGCGACCCGCAACCGCGAGGCCGCGAGCGCCATGAAGCTCACCGCGCCCGACCTTCTCGAGCTCGAGATCGTCGATGAGGTCGTCCCCGAGCCCCTCGGGGGAGCGCACGCCGATCCCGAACGGCAAACCGCGATCCTGGAGGATGTCCTCGAGGGGCAGCTCACGGAGCTCGAGAATGTCGGCCCCGAGCTTCTCGTGGAACGGCGCTACGAGCGCTTCCGTCGTCTCGGGCGCTTCAAGCTGATCGACTGAAGCGTTCTACGGCTCCGCCTTCTTGGCCTCGTCCCACAACCGTTCCATCATCGCGGGCTCGGCCTGCTCCGGCGTCAGACCCTGGCGTGCGATCTCGCTCTCGACCGCCCGGAAACGAGAACGGAACTTGTGGTTTGTGCGCTCGAGACTCTCCTCGGGATCGAGATCGAGCTTGCGGGCGAGGTTGACCAGACTGAAGAACAGATCGCCCATCTCGCTCCGCGCGGCCTCTCGGTCGTCGGCCGCCACGGCGGCGCGGAGCTCAGCGAGTTCCTCCTCGACCTTGTCGACGACGTCCGAGGCGCGTTCCCAGTCGAACCCGACCCGTGCCGCGCGCGTCCCGAGCAGAGAGGCCTTCATCATGGCCGGGAGCGCCTTGGGAACTCCCGCGAGCACCGACTCGTCGTTGGCCCCCTCCTTCTTCTCGCCTCGCTTGATCCGCTCCCAGTGGACGAGGACCTCGTCGGCAGAGTCGGCCTCGGCATCACCGAAGACATGGGGGTGTCGCCGGACCATCTTCTGCGCGATCCCGCGAACGACGTCGTCGATGGTGAACCGCCCCTCCTCCTGGGCCAGCCGGGAGAGAAAGACCACCTGGAGGAGCAGATCCCCGAGCTCCTCCCGGAGGGCTTCAAGGTCCCGGAGATCGATCGCCTCGGCGACCTCGTAGCCCTCCTCGAGCACGTAGGCCCGGAGGGTCTCGAAGGTCTGTTCGCGGTCCCAGGGGCACCCATCGGGGCCCCTCAGGCGGTCCATGATGCCCACCAGATCTGCAAAACTCTCGGCTCTCGCCATGACCGGAGGCCTCCTTGACTTGCCCGGGGGTGGGCCACAGATTTGGTTGCGTCTTGCTCTATTTTTGAGCTCGGGCGGGTGTTTGAACGCCCGAGAAAGGCAATGGTACCATCCCGTTTCGTCGCGGGCCGGGTTCGACCCGGCCGGCGAACAGGAGGCGAGGATGGGTAAGGAGGATCAGCAGGCGAACCAGGCTCGGGACGAGGAAGGCTCCGCGTTCAAAGTCACCGATCGCCGTCACTTCACCTCGAAAGGGGAACTTCGACGGGACATTCCCGAAGAAGAAGCCGTCGAGGAAAAGCCTGCCGGCGAGCGGTCCGAGGGCGAATCGACCCCACCGGGGTCCGAGGCGGGATTTGAGCGGAGACCTGTGGACGAGCCTGCGGGGGTCGACTTCACCATGCTCGTCAACGCCATGGCGCAGCCGGCGTTGCTGTTTCTGGGGGAAATACCCCACCCGAGCACGGGTGAGAGAAACGTCGATCTCGAGCAGGCCCGAATCCAGGTCGACCTGCTCGATCTTCTGCGAGTGAAGTGCCGGGGCAATCTCTCGAGCCAGGAGGAAGGGCTTCTGGAGCGGGTGCTGTACGAGCTTCGAATGGCGTACGTGGCCCGCTCCGGCAGTTCCGGCTGATACGGTCCCGGTCCGACCGCCGGACGCGATTGCCGCACCCACGGTGAGGCTGGGACCGACGGAAGAGACGATTGCGGAACCGTCGGCGCCTCACCGTTGTGCTGCTTGGGTTGGCAGTCCTCCTGCCTCTCGGCGGTGTTCTGCATGCCGAGCCCCAGGTCGACAGCGGTGTCATCCGGCTCGGGGGTTCCGACCCCGAGCCGGGCGGGACGGACCCCACACACGTGCCTGCCCTCGAGGGTCGGCGCGGTTTCGACTACGACTCGTTCGAGCAACGGCTCGAGTCCCTGTGGTTCCAGCGCAAGGCATTTCTCGCCGACGGACGTGAGCGAGACGCCAAGAAGCAGTCGCGCCAGCTCGAGGCGTTCTGCACCGAGCCGGATTTTCACAAGTACAGCGTGTGGGACACCGGCGAGACCATCCTGCGCACTGCGCTCATGCCGCGGGTTCGTGAGACCTACGGTTATGCCTATTACCACGCGTTTCGCCCGGACCTCATCGCGGCGTTGACCG
>JBFJTV010000133.1:0-7366 GCA_041625075.1 Candidatus Polarisedimenticolaceae bacterium
CCGATCACCACCATGATCGTCTCATCCAGCGTCCGTACACGATGCGTGTCGAAGTACGCCGTACCGATCAGCTCGTCGTCTTTCGTCCCGATCCAACGTGTTACCAGGGCATGGCCGATCTCGACGTGCGAGCCCGCCAGCGCCCGCGCCAGTTCGATCTGAGCGTCGGTCAGGAAGACCGTGGTGCGCTCGATCGCGGCGCCTTCGCCAAAAGCCAACCGCAGCGCATCGTCCCGGCCGAGGAACACCTTCGCGCTGACCGACGATACGACCAGCGCCAGGACCGCCAGCAGCGACAGGCTGCACGCCGCTGACGACCTCAGAGTGGCTGATCGGCCAAGAGACGACACCATAGACGAGAATGCCTCAGTAGTAAAAGCCCAGGGCGATGTTGAACTGATCGACCCCGGTGCCGGCGGCGTTCTTGATGACGCTGTAATCCGCCTTCAGCGCCACATTGACGATGGGTTTGTAGGACAGACCGATCGTCGTGACCTTCTGATCGTTGGCCGGGTTCGCGGCGAATCCAGCCGGGACCCGGTCCTGCGTGTTGAACCGCTCGTAGCGCGCATACGGGATCAGCGCCTGACGCGTCTCGCGGTGCGAAAAGGTGTCGTAGCCCAGTTCGGCGTACCATCCGAACTGCCGCTCACCGATCGACTCGTCGCCCGTGAACCCTTGGATGTCGTTGAGCTCGGTGACATCGTCGATCGAGGTCCCGACGTACAGCGCCCGCGCCTGCCACCCGCGCAAACGGAACTCGGCGTGGAGCTCTCCGATGGTGGTGCCCGCCCCTATCACATCGCCCGAGGTCGTGACGTTGCCCTGCCCGGTGTCGCCGGTGAACAGCGACGCCCCGACGGTCAGCCACTGCTTGGGCATCCAGTCGAGCCGCCCGACGAATGCATAGTCCTCGGCAGGGGATTTCGAGCCCTTGGTGCGGCCGCCCCGGATTCCCTTCGCGGAAAACCCGTCGCCGTCTCCCGGCTCCTTGACGGCGTCGAGACTGTTGACGACATACGTGCGGTACGACAGATGCTTGGTCTCGCCGAAGATGCCCGCGCCGTTCTCGCGCCACGTCGTCGGGATCAGATAGCGGTCCACGAACGGACGCTTGGCGCCGAGAAAAGTCGGCGGCTCGTGGTACTCGTTGATGAAGCCCATGGGAACGAGGAGCAGCCCGGCACGACCGTTGAGCGCGCCGTAGCCCATGAAATCGAGATAGGCGAACTCGACCGAAGCCGAGCCCTCCTCCCCGGTCGACGCGTGCTCGAACTCGATCTCGGAGTTGAAAACGATGCGGTCGTTGAATTTGTAGCCAAAGTACAGGACCAGGCGCAGGAAGTCGAGCTGGTCGGTCTCTCCCGCCGGGTCGCCCGACTCGTCGGTGGACGCAAAGCTCTCGTAGAGCATCTCGCCGTATCCACCGATCGAAACACCCTGATCGACCTCGTAGACCTTTGACGCGGCCGGCCCGAGACCGTAGCGGCTCACGCTTGCCTTGGGCAGGATGTCGCGGTGTTTGAGGTCCTCGATCTCGTCCGCGAGAATCTGGATTTGGCGCTCGATCTCTGCGAGCCTTCCGGCGTCGGCGTCGGGGTCCGACTTGAGCTGCTCGATGATCCGTTCGAGCTCTTCGACCTTCTTCTCCAACTCCTCGATTCGTTCCTCCTTGCTCTCATCGGCCGCTGCTGAAGCCGGGGCAGCGGCAACAACCAAGACCAACGCCATCAGGGCCAGAACCGAGAACCTCCCGAACATGCCTCTCCTTTTTCGCGACTCTTTCGCAACTGAAGACAAAACAAGAAAACTCAGGTATTGGATCGGGGAGGCGATTCCTGGCACCCGGTGCACTTCCCCCCCATCTCGAGTCTCACGACCTCCGGCGCGAAGCCGGTTTCCCTCCTGACCTTGTTCTTCAGGTCATTCCAGAACGCGCCGCCCGGCTCCTCGACTCCGCCGCACTTCATGCAGACGAGGTGGATGTGAAAGACCGACGGCCGGATCTCGTAGAAGTGCCGCTCGCCCGCAACGTGCATGAGGTCGAGCTCGTCAACAAGACCCAGTCGCTTCAGCGTGTTGAGCGTCCGGTAGACGGTCGCCCGGTGGATGCTGGGATCCTTGCGACGCGCGAGCCGGTAGACCGCCTCCGCATCGAGGTGGTCGTCCGTGCTCTCGAGCAGCTCGGCGAGCACGCGGCGCTGCTGGGTCAGCCGAAGCCCGCGATCCCGCATCCGGTCGAGCAGGGTGCCCTCTGCTGCTTTCACGGTCACCTCGCGGTTGCGCGCCTTTTTCGATCGCAGTCAACTGCGAACGGTTCGCAGCAATCAGCCATGTCGTTTCCCCTTCTAAATGCGAACCAATCGCAACTAGTTGAGGAGAAACCAAATCGTACCAACTTCGTACGGATTGGTCAAGGGGTCTCCGCTCTGAAAACGATCACACTTGTTCGGGCTGCGGCGGTTCAGCTCCCGACGTGCGGATGGACGAGCAAACGAAGGATGCGGCGCCCCTCGATACGCTCGACCTCGACCTTCCGATCGCCGATGCTGACGGTGTCGCCGACCTGCGGGATGCGTCCGAGACGCGTGAAGACCAGCCCGCCCAGCGTGTCGACCTCCTCGTCCTCGAGGGGGTCGGCGATCCCGAGGTGTTTCTCGATCTCGTCGACCGGAAGGGTGGCGTCGACCGACAACCGTCCGCCCGGCAATCGCTGGACCTTCGGCTCCTCGGTGTCGAACTCGTCCTGGATCTCTCCCGTGATCTCCTCGATGACGTCCTCGAGGGTGACCATTCCGGTCGTGCCGCCGTATTCGTCGAGGACGATCGCCATGTGCCGCCGTTCCCTGCGGAAGAGGTTCAAAAGCTGCTCGACCGGGAGGGTCTCCGGCACGAGCAGCGGCTCGCGCGCCAGCGCTCTGAGATCCGCGATACGGGTCGTCGCGTCGCTGTGAACGAAGACGTCCTTGATGTGGAGGATGCCGAGAACGCGGTCGAGGTCGCCGTCACACAGTGGGTATCGCGTGTGCCCGCTTTCCCGCGCGGTCTTGAGAATCTCGACATAGGGTTGATTCACGTCGAGAAAGACGATCTCGCTTCTGGGGACGATGATCTGGCGGACGGTGTGATCCGCGAAGTCGAGCGCCCGCGATAGCAGCCGCGCGTGCTCCTCCGAGAGCACGCCGCCGTGTCGGCTACGCGCGAAGATCAGACGGATCTCCTCCCCGGTGTGGACCCGGGCCTCATCTCCCTTGGGCTGCAGACCCATCATGCGGATGATCACCATGGAAAGCTCGTTCATCGACCAGATGAACGGGTAGAACATCCGGTAGAACAGACGGATCGGCCACGCGACCCACAGCGCGGTCCGTTCCGGGTAGTCGATGGCGAGGGCCTTGGGCACGAGCTCGCCCAGGACGACGTGCAGCAGCGTGATCAGGACGAACGCGATGATTACCGCGAGGGTGTGCGCCGCGATCCAGCTCTTCTCGCCGAGAAACCCGAAGAGCGGTTCGATCAGGTGCGCGAAGGCCGGCTCGCCGACCCAGCCAAGACCCAGCGAAGCGAGCGTGATGCCTAGCTGGCACGCCGAGAGATACGGGTTGAGGTTCTCGATGACGTCCTGGGTCGCGCTCGCTCGCGCTACCCCGTTCGAAACCAGCTCCTCGATGCGGGTACCGCGGACCTTGACGATCGCGAATTCGGTGGCGACGAAGAAGGCGTTGAGCGCGACGAGCGCGAGCGCGACGAAAACGTACAACAAGTCGAGCATCAGCGAATCTGGGTGGGCGAGCCGTCGGGATCGAACAAAGCATCGCGGCCGAGGAAATACCGGATGCGCTCGGTGACGTCCTGCGGTCCGGGGAGATTCGTCGGATCGAACGCGACCGCCTGGTCGCGGTTCTTCGCCAGCCATCGCGTGACGAGCTCGACATCGAGGTCGGGGCCGGGAGTGGCCGTTGGACCCCAGGGAACCGCGAAGAAGTAGTCCTCGAGTATCCTCTCGACACGCCGCAGGCCGCCGCCTCGAGGACCGATGCCGACCTTGTCGATGAGCCGGCCCTCGCGGATCAGATAGGCGCGCAACACCAGCGGCGGGGCCGCCGGCTCGAGAATGACGATCGACCGGATCCGCGATCGGCTCGTCCCGGGGAGGACGTTGCGCTGGACGTTGTGCTCGGGATCGTCCCGCTGGATCGCAATCGCTTCCTGAAGCACGGCCTCGAGATCGGAATGAAGGGGCTCGAACTCGATGCGGTGCAGGGCCTCGAGAAGCGCCTGCTGGCGTTTCGAGCGTCGGCGGTTGGTCGCGAAGTACGACGACACCCTGCGATGGAGGTTCTTCGACTTCCCGATATAGAGCAGATTGCCGTCGTCATCGAAGAATCGGTACGTTCCGGGCGCGTGCGGAAGCTCTCGCAGGAAGGCGCGGTCGAAGGCGTAGCGCTCCCACGGGACCGGTGGGTGAGTCGCGACGGCAAGCCGCACCTCGGCGAGCGTCTCGTTCTCACGCATCAGCGCTCTCAAGGCGTCGTCGAGAACCTCCGCGAGATCGGAGAGATCCTCCGACGCGTGCCACTCGAGCCCTAGCCTCGCCGCGAGCGTCTCCAGGTCATGATTCGCCCGGATCTTGAGCCGGTCGGCAGCGAGCCGCCGTAGCGAGATCGGCGTTTCGAGCGGCTCGTCGAGCCAACGCTCCAGCGCGGCCACCGAGCCCGGGGGATCGTGGATGACCGGCACCGCCCCATCGAGCGCCACGAGCACGCACCGCCGAAGCGTCTCGCCCAGCGGGCCGGAAGCGGGCTCACCGCCGCACGCGTCGATGACCTCGTCGCCCCGAACGCGGATGACGGCGAGGTCTCGTATTTCGTAGTGTTGTTTGCCGTCGGGTCTTCCGCCCTCGATCAGAACGAGCGTGCGGTCCTGCTCCGGTGGAGGGTCGGGAACCGGCGAGGGGCGAGGTTCGTCACGCTCGACGCAGGTCCACCGGCCGTCGGCGTACTCGAGTCTGGGATCGCCGCCGAAGGCCGTCTCGAGCACGGTGCGCGCCGTGGGCTCGTCACCGGCTCTGGTGGACAGGATCTCCCGCACCAGATCGATGCTGCCGACGGGCTCAGCGCGGGATCTCAAGAAACGGACCGCCCGCTCTGCGACCAGCGATGCGGTTCGCCGGAGCGGATTCATCGGACCTCCCACTCGCGGGCCGGGTCTCGCGTCGTGACTGCTTCGCCGCACCTATGTAGCACCTTTCGCGGAGACGGTCAAAAGAGTCCATACCCTGAAGACACTTGCCCCCGAGAGGCGGCCGGTACAACATTGGCGCTGCATGGAGTTCACACCGACCGAGCTGGACGGCGTCGTTCTGATCGAGCCGCGAATCTACACCGACGACCGGGGTTTCTTCGCCGAGGTGTACCACCGGCTCAAGTTCGAAGAGGGCGGGATCGACGTGACCTTCGTCCAGGACAACCGCGTGCGATCGCTGCGCGGCGCTCTCCGGGGTCTCCATGCCCAGGTGCGGTGCCCTCAGGGAAAGCTCGTGAGCGTGACGCTCGGCGAGATCTTCGACGTCGCCGTCGACATCCGGCGTGGTTCGCCGACCTTCGGACGCTGGGTCGGCGAGACCCTTTCAGCCGACAGCCTTCGAATGATGTATATCCCGCCGGGGTTTGCCCACGGGTACTGCGTCACGAGCGACGTGGCCGAAGTCGCCTACAAGTGCACCGAGCTCTACGATCCGGGAGGCGAGATCGCGATCGCGTGGAACGATCCCGATATCGGCGTGCACTGGCCGCTCGATGAGCCGATTCTCTCCGAAAAGGACGCCGGCGCGCCCCGTCTTTCGGAGATCGCCGATTCCCTCCCCACGATCAACACCGAACGATGAAAGTCGCCGTCACCGGTTCCGCGGGACAGCTCGGTCGCGCTCTTGTCTCCGGCCTCGCGGAGCACGACGTCATCGGGCTGACCCGACAGGATCTGGATATCACCTCCCCGGGGCGCATCTTCGAGGTCATTGAGGAGACGCGCCCCGACATCCTGATCAATGCCGCGGCCTACACCGACGTCGACGGAGCCGAGCACGATACCGGGTCCGCGTTCCGCGCAAATGCCGAGGGCCCCGAGCATCTCGCGCGTGCGACGGCGGATGCCGGTATCCCCCTGGTCCAGGTGTCGACTGACTACGTCTTTGACGGCGAGGCCGACAGCCCGTACACCGAGTTCGACCTGACGGGACCGTTGTCGGTGTACGGCAGAAGCAAGCTGGCCGGCGAGGACGCGGTGCGTACCGCCAACCCGATGCACTACATCGTCCGCACCGCGTGGCTGTACGCGGTCGGGGGCTCGAACTTTCCGAACACGATGCGAAAGCTCGCCGGCCGGTCGGATGTGCGTGTCGTCGACGACCAAAGAGGATCGCCGACCTACGGGCCGCATCTCACCGATGCCATCGGCCGGCTGATGCTCACCGGGAGCTTCGGGACCTATCACCTCGCGGGGAGTGGAGGGGCGAGCTGGTACGAGCTCGCGTGCGAGCTGTTCCGGGCGCTCGGCAGCGACACGCCCGTCGTGCCGGTGCCCGCGTCCGAATTCCCCCGAGCCGCCGCGCGCCCGCGTTATTCCGTCCTGGCGACCGCCATGAAGCCGGCGATCTTGTTGCCGCCTTGGAGAGAGGGGCTCCGGGCCTTTGTCGGCGAGCTGGACCGCGCCCGGCGTTACACCTGATCGCGGGGCCTGTCGTCATCGTCCGGCAGGTCCGGCGGCTGAATCCCCGACGCCTCGAGATAGCCCATTCCGTGCTTTGCGGCGTAGGTCGCGCACTCGCGGATTTTCTTGAGAAGTGTCGTGCACGCGCGGCCCTCGCCGTGCTGTGTGGCGATCCGGATGATCCGCGCACCCTCGGTGGTCAGAAACTCGAGAAGCTCGGGAACGTCGGAAGGGGAGACGAACGCGCCGACATCGCGCGCGCCTCGCAGCTCGAGATGCAGCGACTCCTTGAGGTCAGGGAACTCCCTGCACGTTTCCGCAAACGGCCGCCACGCCGGCACCAGGACGTCGGGCGGAGCCACGCCCGCCGCCCGGCACACGGTCTCGAGACCGTCGATGTCGTACCCGATCCAGAACGGTATCGCGCGCGAGTGGATCCAGGTCGCGCGCCACGGAACCTCATCGAGCAGGACCTCGACTCCCGGACGACGCCCACCGCGAAGGTCGCCGCTCCAGCTCTCCTTGGTTCGAGCGGCCTGCGCGATGTCGTACATGTCCTTGAGCGCCTTGAGCAGATCCGAGCGATAGGTCAGGTCCGCCGAGAGGTCGTGGCCGTCGCCCGGCTCCACGCTGTTCGCGAGGTTCTCGTCGAGCTTCC
>JBFJTV010000134.1:0-7316 GCA_041625075.1 Candidatus Polarisedimenticolaceae bacterium
CGGCCACGCGATCCACGTCTTCCGGGGTCAGGGCTTCGTTGTAGGCATCGACGCGGTCGGCGACACCGGTCGCCGAGCCGTCCGTGATGAAGAACGGCCGGCCGTCGAGAAGAAGATCGGCGTCGACGAGCTCTCGCGCGCGGCGGTGAAGCTCGTCGACCTTGTGGTCGAGCTTTTCGAGATGGAATTTGACCTTGCGGAGAAAGGTCGCGCCCTGCTCGAGCTCGGGAAGCTCCGACTCCGCCAGCAACATGTCGAGCCCGTGGGCGTGGCGTCGAGCTTGCCAGTAGGTCTGGCGTGTCTTGAGAGCGCGGTTGAGATAGTCTTCCGGGTTGACCTTGCGTCCCGCCAGCAAAGGACCGATCAACTCGTCGAAGAGATCGAGATCGATAGGTAAAAAGGCGACGACTCCCCTCACGAGGCCCCCTCGTCTTTCAGCTCGAGGGCGCGATCGACCAGGTGTGGAACCGTGATCGAAGCCGGGCCCTCCACGATCGCTCCCTCCCAAGTGGCGCCGCGCTGGAGCCGGGTGGGTTCGATGTTCATCTCGATGATGCGACCGCCGCGCAATCCGACATCGACCGGGAAGTGACTCGCGGGAGTGACCTCCGCGGAGGTCCCGACCACGAGGAGAACGTCACAGCCCGCGAGGATCTCACGGATCGGCCCGAGCGAGCGAACCGGTTCCTCGAACAGCACGACCGTCGGTTTGAGCGGTCCGTCGCAGCTCCGGCAAAGTGGCACCGGCCCGGGTTCGAGGTGTTGCGCGATCATCGGCTCGACATGGCCGCATCGCGGGCAGTGCAGATCGTCGTGGCTCCCGTGGATCTCGAGAACGTTCGAGCTGCCGGCCCCCTGATGCAGCCCATCGATGTTCTGGGTGATGACCGCCGCGAGATCGCCGGCCTTTTCGAGCCTCGCGAGGGCCACGTGAGCCGCGTTCGGTTTTTTGCCGGCCAGGGTCTTTCCGATGGCGCGGAACAGATCCCAAGATTTCTCGGGAGTCCGCACGAAGCAACTGTAGGTGGCGTAAACCATCGGATCGAACACCGACCACAACCCGCCCGCGCTTCGAAAATCCGGGATCCCGCTCTCCACGGAGATCCCCGCGCCCGTGAGAGCGACGGCATGCCGCGCTCCGGCTAACCAGCGAGCGACGGCATCGAGGTCGCCGCTCACGTCCCCCTCGGACGTTATCGTGACGCGCCGCGACATCGTCACAGAACCTAACGCCTGGAGACGGGCAAAGTCAAAGAGGTGTCCGACCGTGCCGCGTGGTCTATGCTGGTAAGAGTGGGAGGATCGTCATGACCGCGGGAAATCGGTGGGACCATTATCGAACGTGGCTGTTCGACGACCCGGATACGGGCTTTCGACTCGACGTCAGCCGCATGGACTTGACGAGCGAGTTCGTCGAAAAGATGAGCGGCCCCATGCAGCACGCTCTCGCCGCCATGTCCGCGCTCGAGGGGGGCGCGATCGCGAACCCCGACGAGAACCGCATGGTGGGGCATTACTGGCTGCGCGCTCCCGAGCTGGCGCCCACACCCGAGATCGCGAGCGACATCGCGCAGACGGTCGACCGCGTCATCGGGTTCGCCGCCAAGGTCCACGCGGGCGAGGTGCGGCCGTCCCACGACGAGCGCTTCCGAAACGTCCTGGTCATCGGGATCGGGGGGTCCGCGCTCGGTCCGCAGTTCGTCGCTGATGCTCTCGGAACGGCCGACGATACGATGGCGCCGCACTTCATCGACAACACCGATCCCGACGGGATCGACCGGGTCCTCGGTCGGCTGGGCCCCGATTTGAGCACGACCCTGACCGTCGTCATCTCGAAATCGGGCGGCACGCCGGAAACGCGCAACGGAATGCTCGAGACCGCGGCGGCCTATCGCGGGCGGGGTCTCGAAATCGGGCCCCACGCCGTGGCGATCACCCAGGACGGGAGCAAGCTGGACGAGACCGCTAAGAAGGAGGGGTTCCTCGAGCGTTTCCCGATGTGGGATTGGGTCGGCGGGAGAACCTCCGAGCTCTCGGCGGTCGGGCTGTTGCCGGCGGCGCTTCAGGGGCTCGACGTTCGGGGGATGCTCGAGGGTGCGGCGGCGATGGACCGCATCACGAGAAACGAGGCGATCGCGGAGAACCCCGCGGCGTTGCTCGCTCTCGCGTGGTATCTCGCCGGTGACGGCAAAGGGAACAAGGACATGGTGGTCCTGCCATACAGCGACCGCCTTGCACTTTTCAGCCGCTATCTCCAGCAGCTCGTCATGGAATCGTTGGGGAAGGAGAAGGACCTCGACGGCAACGTCGTTCACCAGGGGATCGCGGTCTACGGTAACAAAGGATCGACCGACCAGCACGCCTACGTCCAGCAGCTACGAGAGGGCGTGCCCAATTTCTTCGCGACGTTCATCGAGGTGTTGCGCGACCGCAGCGGGCCGAGCATCGAGGTCGAGACCGACGTCACCTCCGGTGACTTTCTCGAAGGCTTTTTTCTCGGGACACGCGAGGCGCTCTACGACAACGGCCGGAAATCGATCTCGATCACGGTACCCGCCGTCGACCCGAAGACCGTGGGCATGCTGATCGCGCTTTACGAGCGCACGGTCGGCCTCTACGCCAGCCTGGTCAACATCAACGCCTACCACCAGCCCGGCGTTGAGGCCGGGAAGAAGGCCGCGGCCACCGTGCTCGAGCTGCAGCGCAAGCTCATCGGGCGGCTGCGCGAGCGCGGTGAGGACGGCGCGACCTGCGAGCAGCTCACCGGGCTCGTGGGCAAGCCCGAGCAAATCGAGACCGCGTTCAAGGTCCTCGAGCACCTCGCCGCCAATCCAGGCCGCGGCATCGAGCGCGTGCCCGGGGCCACCCCGTTCGACGCCGTCTACCGCTACCGCCCGCGATAATCGAGGGCATCCGTCTGAGCCAGCGACGCGCCCGCGTGGCTCTGCGTGTGTCCCCCTGCGAGGACCGGGCCAGCGAACCGATCCGGCACGTGGGCAACACCCAACGCTCTGCACGAAGTCCCCGGTCTTTCAGCAGTGATGGCAGTTCCCTGACAGGCCTTCTCGGGGGACACACGCCGCCCCACGTGGGCCACGCCGGCTCGGGGGGCGCGTCGCGGTCAGCGGAGGTGATGGAAGGCGTGGGCCTTGATGACAAGGAAGATCTCGCGGCCCGGACGCAAATCGAGCTCTCTCGCCGACGCCTCCGTCACGCGTACGCGAAACGGAACCGGCGTCAGGACCCGCAGATCCACCGCGGACGCCTGATGCTCCACGGCCTCGATCCGGCCGGCGATGACGTTGCGCGCGCTCGTCCCCTGGAGGCGTGCGACCGACACCAGGATGTCCTGCGCCCGGACGCCGAGCGCGACACGGGTGCCCCGCGGAAGGTCGAGCCACCCGATCTCGATGGCGGTCCCCCCGAGATCGACGCGGGTGTGGCCCTCGTCGCGGAAGTGCTCCTCGATCACGCCGGTGTACAAGTTCTCGGTGCCGAGCGCGCGCGCCGCGGAAGATGATGCCGGCGCGGCAACGACCGCGTCGGGCGGTCCGACCTGCGCGACCCGGCCGTCCTCGATCAAGACGAGCTCGTGGCCGAGACGGTAGGCCTCACCGATGTCGTGAGTCACGTGCAGAAATGGCACGCCGGTCTCGCTCTGAAGCTCGATGAGCATCGTTCCCAGCTCCTGCCGGGACTTCGCATCGAGCGCTGAGAACGGCTCGTCCAGCACGAGCGCCGCCGGTCTTGCCGCCAGCGCGCGCGCCAGGGCGACGCGCTGGCGCTGGCCGGTGGAGAGCTCACCCGGAAAACGGGCTCCGAGGCTGGCCGCGCCGACACGCTCGAGCGCTTCCGATGCCAGCCGTTCGCGCCGATCGCGTGGCTCGCCGGCAAGACCGAACGACACGTTGCCTTTGACGCTCTTGTGCGGGAACAACAGCGCGTCCTGGAAGACGACACCGACCCGGCGACGGTGCACGGGAATGTCGATTCCGGTCGTCGAGTCGAACAGCGTCCGTTCGTCGACGACGATACGGCCGCGACCGGGCCGGATCGCGCCGACGAGCGCGAGAGCCAGCGAGGTCTTTCCGGCGCCACTCGGTCCGAAGACCACCGTGACGCCCGCACCCGTCGAAAAGGACGCTTCGACGACGAATGGCTCGCCCTCCTGCGACCGCCGCTCGACAAGGACGTCGATGTCGAACCCGGCACTCACGAACGTGTTCTCCTTCCGAGCCGGCCCGCCGTCACCATCACGACAATCGAAATGACCGTGAGCACGACCGACAACAGCAAGGCAGTCCGATCCTCGCCCGAGATGAACGCCTCGTAGATCGCGAGCGGCAGCGTCTGCGTGCGGCCCGGAATGTTGCCCGCGATCATGAGGGTCGCGCCGAACTCCCCCAGCCCACGAGCGAACGCGAGAACGATCCCCGCCATCAGCCCACGCTGTGCCAGCGGCACGACGACGCGGAAGAACGTCGAGCCGCGTGTGTGCCCTAGCGTCATCGCGGCGATCTCGTGGCGTTCGTCGAGTTGCTCGAAGGCGACCCGCGCCGACCGCAGCATCAGCGGAAACGCCATGACGGCCGCGGCGATGACGCAGCCGACCCACGTAAAGGTTACCGACCACCCGGTCAGCCGGTACAACGGTTCCCCGAACGCTCCCTGGCGTCCCAGGAGCACGATGAGGTAGTAGCCGGTGACGGTCGGAGGAAGTACGAGCGGGAGACTCAGCAGGGCATCCACGATCTCACGTCCGCGAAATCGCGTGCGTGCGAGCCACCACCCGGTCAGGGTTCCCAGACACGCCACGATCGTCGTCGACGCGATCGCGACCACGAGCGAGAGCTTGAGGGCCGAGACGATCACGGCGCGGCGGGAGAGAAACCGAAGCGGGCGAGGATCGCCTGCCCATCGAAGGACACCACGAACGCGAGGAGGTCGCGACCGAGGTCGGGACGCGGCGCATTACCCGGAACGGCCCCGACGTACACGACCCTTGGGTCGGTCGGCACCTCGGGGCCCACGACGACCACATCCGGCAACAGCCGCGCATCGGTTCGATAGGCGAGCGCGGCGTCGACCTCGCCACGCGCAACGTAGTCGAGCACCTGACGGGCGTTCTCCGCGATGACCAGCCTGTCTCCGATCCGATCCCAGATCCCGGCAGCCTCGAAGGCCTTGCGGGCGTAGCGGCCCTGCGGCACCGTCTCGGGGTTGCCGATCGCGATCCGTTCCACCGCGGGATCCGCCAGGTCGGCGAGCGTGGCGGGGGGCGTGGAGCCGACGGGAACCACGACGACCATCGAGCCGAAGGCGATCGGCGTGACACTGTCAGGATCGAGAAGGCCGTGCTTCTCGAGGCGGACGATCTCGACCGGAGAAGCGCTCACGAACAGATCGACGGGCGCCCCCTGCTCGATCTGTCTCGCGAGAATCCCCGATGCAGCCGTGTTGATCCGAACCGCGCGCTCCGGATGCCGGCGCTCGTAGCTGTCGACGATCTCGCCAAACGCCGGGGAGAGCGAGGCCGCAACCGAGATGGCCACGACGTCCCGATCGCCCGCGTCTCCCGCCGGCACACAGCTCAGGGTCAGCATGACCCCCCACGCCGCGACGGACATGGCAGAGGCCCTCGCCGACCCTCCGGTCATCTATCGCTTTCCCGCTCTCGCCTTCTTTGCAGCCTTCTTCCTTTTTGCCGCCTTCTTCTTTCCCGCCTTCGCCGGCTCTGCCGCGGCACCGTCGGCTCCCAGCTCCTCGAAGAGGTAAGCGGCCGCCTCGTTACCCCGGTAGAAGTTGTCCAGGTCCATCTTCTCGTTGGGCGCGTGGAGGTTGTCGTCGTTGAGACCGATCCCCATCAGGACGCAAGGCACCCCGAGCTGCTGGCTGAAGCTGAAGATGATCGGGATGGAACCTCCCTCGCGGGTGAAAACCGGTGTCTTGCCGAACGCGCGCTTGACCGCGCGCCGCGCGGCCTGGACCGCCGGGTGATCGCTCGGTGCGATCCACGCTTCACCGCCGTGCAGGCTCCGCACGTTGAGCTTGACCGACGACGGCGCGATGGCCTTTAGGTGGCGCGTGACCTTGCGCGTGATCTCGGCCGGCGTCTGGTCGGGGACGAGACGCATCGAGATCTTGGCGTGAACCTCGGCGGGAATCACGGTCTTGGCGCCCTCGCCCTGGAAGCCTCCCCAGATGCCGTTGATGTCGAAACTCGGGCGCGCCCACACCCGCTCGAGCGTCGAGAAACCGGCTTCCCCGAAGAGCTGCGGGGCGCCGATCGATTTCTTGTAGCGGTTGTCGCTGTGCGGGAGCCTTGCGAACTCGGCGCGCTCGGCGCGGGTGAGCTTGCGCACCTTGTCGTAAAAACCGGGAATCTTGACGCGGCCGCGCGCGTCCTTGAGCGACGCCAGCATCTCCACCAGGGCATTCGCGGGGTTGACGACCGCGCCGCCGTAGACGCCCGAGTGCAGGTCGCGGTCGGTTCCCCGAACGTCGATCTGAAGATAGGTGAGGCCGCGGAGCCCGAGCGTGATCGACGGAACGGTCTTGGAGAACATCGCCGTATCGGAGACGGCGACGGCATCGCACGCGAGCAGCTTCTTGTTCGCTGCCAGGAAGGGTTCGAGGTGCTCGGAGCCGATCTCCTCCTCGCCCTCGATAAGGAACTTCACGTTGACCGGGCACGTGCCGCTCGCCGAGAGGTGCGCCTCGAGCGCGTTGGGGTAAGTGACGAACTGACCCTTGTCGTCCGACGCCCCTCTCGCGTAGATCCTGCCGTTCTTGATGGTCGGCGTAAACGGCGGCGTCTTCCACTCGTCGATGGGGTCGACCGGCTGGACGTCGTAGTGCCCGTAGACCAGCACCGTCGGCTTGCCTGGAGCGCCGAGCCACTCGCCGTAGACGATCGGGTGCTTGCCGGTCTTATGAATGACGACTCTGGTACAACCCGCGCTCTTCAGCCGGTCGTGCACCCACTGCGCCGCCCGCCGGACGTCGCCGGCCCTCTCGGGGTCGGTGCTCACCGAGGGAATGCTGAGCAGCTCCTTGAGCTGTTCGAGGTATTGATCCTGGTGGGACCGGACATAGTTGCCGACGGAGCTCATGGACTGGACCTCCCGTATGCGCGCACGGGTGCGCTGTGGAATTCGGAGAACCGGAATTCTATACCAGCCCGAAAAGGGGACAGATTTATTTTTCGGCCACCCTGGTTCTTCGCGGCCTGAGGAAGAAAAATAAATGTGTCCCCGATTTCTAGGTTTCCGTCGACGCCTTCAGCGGGACCCGAACGAGCAGCCAGATGCCGCCGA
>JBFJTV010000135.1:0-7269 GCA_041625075.1 Candidatus Polarisedimenticolaceae bacterium
ACGGCTCTGGCGAGCCGCATGACCTGGTGGGAAAAACCACCAAAGTACCGGTCATCGATCTCGAGCAGCCCGATGAGAACGTCGAGGACCTCGATGAGGGCCTTGGTTTCCTTCTCCCGCTCGTCCCTGTTCGCCACATCCTCCGGGGGGCCGGAAAGCAGCCCGAGCATCTCGTCACCGTTGAGGATGTAGTCGTCGGCCCCGAAGAGCAGGAGGTCTCCGGAGTTTCGTGTCGATTCGAACTCACTGACGAGAACGACCCGGCACCCGGGCCGTTCGTCGATGATCTGGGAACGGAGTTGCTTCGCGAAGGTGTCGGCCGGTCGGGTCGTAATCAGCACGGCGCCGACCGAGACCGAACGGACGACCTGGAGCGCCTCGCGGGCGCTGGCGGCCAGCGTGACCGTATGCCCCCGCTTTCGGAGGCTCGTGGCCAGGGTCTCGCGGGCCTTGCCGCTCTCGGCCACCACGAGAAAGTTGCGCTGCACACACCCTCCCAAACCTACCCGTCCCCGCACCCCCACGGGGCGGCAGAATATCGGGCTTGGCCCGGGCGAAGTCAAAGCGGGAAAAAACTTGCGACCGTGAAGCTTTCCGGGTTCCCCGACATTGCAACCCGACGGTCTCACAAGCTACCCTTATGGGCCTTTTGAAGAGGAACCCATGCCGTCGGTACGAAAGAACTCGGAGTTTCTGAAAGCCACCGATCCGTTTACGGACCGCCACATCGGGCCGCGGCCCGCGGACATCGAGCAGATGCTCGAGATGCTCGGGTTCGCCTCGCTCGACGCCCTGACCGACGCGGCGTTGCCGGCCGGGATCCGCATGACCGGCAAGCTCGAGATGGACCCGCCGCGGAGCCAGCAGGACTGCCTTGACGAGCTTCGCGATCTCGCGGATCGCAACCACGTCTTCCGATCGTTTATCGGGCTCGGTTACCACGACTGCGTGGTGCCGCCGGCGATCCAGCGCGGGGTTCTGGAAAACGCGGGGTGGTACACGGCGTACACGCCGTACCAGGCGGAGATCGCCCAGGGCCGTCTCGAGGCGCTCCTGAACTTCCAGACGATGGTGTCCGATCTCACGGGTTTCGAGGTTGCCAACGCCTCGATGCTCGACGAGAGCACGGCGGCGGCGGAGGCGATGACGCTCTGTCAACGGGTCACGTCACGCACGATCGACGGCACGCGGTTCTTCGTCTCCGAACGCTGTCACCCTCAGACGATCGAGGTGGTGCGGACCCGGGCGAAGCCTCTCGGGATCGACGTTGTCGTCGGTGACCACGAGAGCTTCGAGCTCACCCCCGGCACCTTTGGCGCACTCGTGCAGTACCCGGCGACCGATGGCGGCGTGTTCGACTACAACGCGTTTTGCGAGCGCATGCATGGGGGAGGCGCTCTGGTCGTGGTGGCGACCGATCTTCTGGCGCTGACGCTGTTGCGCTCGCCGGCGGAGATCGGAGCGGACGTGGCGGTGGGCAACTCGCAGAGGTTCGGCGTGCCGCTTGGTTACGGTGGACCGCATGCCGCGTTCATGTCAACCCGCAAGGAATACCAGCGGCAGATGCCGGGCAGGATCGTCGGGGTGTCGAAGGACACGGACGGGCGTCCCGCCCTCCGTCTGGCACTCCAGACGCGTGAGCAACACATCCGTCGTGACCGCGCCACCAGCAATATCTGCACGGCCCAGGTTCTTCTTGCCGTCATGGCGTCGATGTACGCGGTTTATCACGGCCGCGATGGGCTGACGCGTATCGCCCGATACGTCAAGACGATGACGGGCATCCTCGCGAGGGCTCTGACCAAGATCGGATGCGGCGTCGGGAACGATCCGTTCTTCGACACCCTTCGCGTCACGCCGGGTTCGCGGTCGCAGGAGGACGTGCTCGCCGTCGCTCGAACCCGGGGGATCAACCTTCGGGCCTACGACGACGGCGATGTCGGGATCGCGCTCGGAGAGTCCGTGACCGACGACGACGTCATCGATCTGTTCGAGGCGTTCGGGGGTCAGGCGGCGTCGCTGGATCTCGAGGAGCTGGCCGACGAGGTCGATGCCGAGTTCGCCGCGCCGCATGCGCGCGCCTCGGAGTTTTTGACGCACGAGGTCTTCAACCGTTACCGCTCCGAGACCGAGCTGATGCGTTACATGCATCGGCTGGAGATCCGCGACCTCGCGCTCAACCACTCGATGATCCCGCTGGGGTCGTGCACCATGAAGCTCAACGCGGCTGCCGAGATGTTCCCGATCACGCAGCCGGGGTTCGCGGCGATCCATCCGTTTGCCCCGGAGGACCAGACCCAGGGCTACGGCGACATGCTCGCGCGCTGCGGGAGATGGCTGGCGGGGATCACCGGGCTGCCGGCGGTCTCGTTCATGCCCAACGCGGGGGCCCAGGGCGAGTACGCCGGGCTCCTGGTGATCGCGGCCTACCACGCCTCACGGGGCGAAGGGGGCCGCGACGTCTGTCTGATCCCGCAGTCGGCGCACGGGACCAACCCCGCGAGCGCGATCCTCGCCGGGATGCGCGTCGTGGTCGTGGCCTGCGACGACGACGGCAATATCGACGTCGCCGACCTCGAGACCAAGGCGCGGGAGCACCGCGAGCACCTCGGCGCGATCATGGCGACCTACCCCTCGACGCACGGCGTCTTCGAGGCGTCGATCCTCGAGATCTGCAAGATCGTCCACGACAACGGCGGACAGGTGTACCTGGACGGCGCCAACATGAACGCGATGGTCGGGCTGTCGCGACCCGGTGACTTCGGCGCGGACGTCATCCATCTCAACCTGCACAAGACTTTCTGCATCCCGCACGGCGGCGGCGGACCCGGGATGGGGCCGATCTGTGTGGCGTCGCATCTCGAAGCGTTTCTTCCCGGCCACCCGCTCGCGGACACGGGCGGGGCGCAGGGCATCGGCCCGGTGTCGTCGGCGCCCTACGGCAGCGCGAGCATCGTCCCGATCTCGTACGCGTACATCGCGATGATGGGTGAAGCGGGGCTCAAGCGCGCGACCCAGGCGGCGATCCTCGCAGCGAACTACGTCGCCCGGCGTCTCGAACCGCATTACAGCGTCCTCTACCGGGGTGCGAACGGCCTGGTCGCGCACGAGTGCATCCTTGATACGCGGCCGTTCAAGCAAAGCGCCGGGATCGACTTCGACGACATCGCAAAGCGGCTTATGGACTACGGCTTCCACGCCCCGACGATGTCGTGGCCGGTGGCGGGCACCATGATGATCGAGCCGACCGAGAGCGAGTCGCTCGAGGAGCTGGATCGGTTCTGCGACGCGATGATCTCGATCCGCGAGGAGATCCGCGAGATCGAGGAGGGGCGGGCCGATCGTGAGAACAACGTGCTCAAGCACGCCCCTCACACGGCTCGTGCGGTCGCCGCGGATGCCTGGGACCGGCCCTACTCACGCGAGCGCGCGGCGTTTCCCGCCCCGTGGCTGCGCGAGCACAAGTACTGGCCGCCGGTCGGCCGGATCGACAACGTCTACGGCGACCGCAACCTCATGTGCTCCTGCCCCCCCCTCTCCGCCTACGAAAAATAGGGACACTCTGGATTTCTGCCCCATATCGGGTAAGACCGACATTTTTTGGCAGAGTCATGCCTCCGCTACCGATCGAAACTGGGGCGTAGTGGTGACACTAAACGACACTCTCGCCTCATAAGAGGCAGAAATCCAGAGTGTCCCTATTTAGAAGAGGTCGAGGAGGCGTTTGACGACGATGATGCCGACGACGACCGGGCAGAAGAACTTGATCAGCAGGGCCCAGAGCGGCAGTCCCGGGAGTGAACTGCCATCGGCGGTCAGCTCACCCCGTGCCGATGTCGTTCCCCACCGCCAACCGACGAACAGGCAGATAAAGAGCGCCCCGATGGCCAGGGCGTACGTCCAAAAGATCTGCACCAGGATCCCCATGAACTTGCCGGAGACCGCGCAAGGAACGGCGAGCGCGAAGCACGCAACCCCGAGCACCCACGTCGCCTTCTCGCGGCTCCAGTTGCGCTCGTCGACGAAGTAGGAGACCACGACCTCGAGAAGCGAGATCGAGGACGTCAGCGCGGCGATCGCGAGCAGGACGTAGAACGCAACCGCGAAGATCTGACCCATCGGCAACGCGTCGAAGATCGTGGGTAGCACCACGAACACCAGGCCCTGGTCATCACCGGCGGGTGTGGCCCCTGCGGCAAACAGCGCCGGGAAGATCATCAGACCGGCGAGCAGCGCGATGCCGGTGTCGAAGGCCGCGACCGTCAAACCCGCCCTGGGCATGTCCTCTTTGCGGCTCAGATACGAGCCGTAAGTGATCATCGCTCCCATCCCGAGACTCATGCTGAACAACGCCTGCGAGAGCGCGTCAAGGACCGTGTTCGCTTTGATCTTGTGAAAGTCGGTGTTGAACAGATACCGGACTCCTTCCCCCGCCCCTTCCAGCGTGACCGAGCGCACCGCGAGAAAGACGAGGAGGAGAAAGAACACCGGCATCAAGATCTTCGAAGCACGCTCGATGCCAGCGTGAATGCCGCCGCGAACGACGATCATCGTCAGTAGGAAGAACGCGGCCGTCCAGATGACGGACTGGACGCCGCTCCCGCTGAGGGACGCGAAGACCTCCTGGCTCTGCTCGATCGAGAGACCCGTGGCGAATTGACCCGTGACCGCCTTGGCCAGATACCCGACCGTCCAGCCCGCGATGACGCTGTAGAACGCCAGGATCGCGAAGCCGGTCGCGACGCCCAGACCGCCGAGCGCCGGCCACCACGACCCAGGAGCCAGCTTGGCGAAGGCACCGACGGGACTCTTTTGCGCTGCCCGCCCGATGGAGAGCTCGGCAAACAGCACCGGAACACCGATCAGAGCCACGCAAAGCAGATAAAGAAGAGCAAACGCGCCCCCACCGCTCTGCGCCGCCTTGTACGGAAAACCGTAGATATTCCCGAGCCCGATGGCCGACCCGGCTGCCGCGAGAACGAAACCGAAGTTCGAACCCCAGGAACCGCGGCCTCCACCCTGTGCTGCCATGGACTCCCCCGAGAAACCCCATGGGATCAAGTCCCCGAGTGTCCGGGAAGCATAGGGAACGGCTCGCGTCGCGTCAATGCGTTTTCCTTTCCCCGCGGGGCCCGACAGGTGTTAAATGGGGGAAGCCACACCCCGACCGGAGGCGAACATGAAATGGCTCAAGTGGCTCGTTGTCGCCGTCGTCGCCGTGGTCGGTCTCTTTCTGATCGTCCTCGGGATCGGCGCGCTCGTCCCGGAGCAACACGTCGCGTCCACGCGCGTCGAATTCGAGGTCCCTGCGGTGACCGTCTGGAACTTGCTCACCGATTTCGAGCAACACCCGACGTGGCGCGAGGTCGTGCACTCGATCGAGCGCCTGCCCGACCACGACGGAAAGCCCGTGTGGCGTGAAAACACGGATTTCGGGCCGATGACCTATGTGATCGACGAGTACTCCCCGCCGACACGACTCGTGACCCGGATCGCCGATCCGGATCTTCCGTTCGGGGGTACGTGGATGTACGAGATCGTCCCGACGGGAGAGGGTTGCACCCTGCAGATCACGGAGAACGGAGAAATCTACAACCCCTTCTTCCGTTTCATGGCGCGGTTCGTCTTTGGTTACCACAGCACGCAGGAGCACTTTCTCGAATCGGTCGCAACACGGCTGGATCAGGAAGTCGTTTTCGAACGCGTGCAGTGACGAGACACCGGCGGTCAGGCAGTGATCCAACCCCCGCCGAGCACGAGATCGCCGTCGTAAGCCACCGCGGCCTGTCCGGGTGTCACGGCACGCTGCGGTTCGTCGAAGTGGATCGCGGCGGTGCCGTCGCCGTGGTCGCGGATCGTCGCCGCGGAACCCTCGTGGGTCGAGCGGATGCGCACCGTCGCACGCACGTCGCCCTCGGGACGCTCGAACGGAATCCAGCGGACGCGTTCGATCGTGCAGTCCTCACGCCACAAATCGTCGTCTCCCCCGACGACGACGCGCCGCGAGGGCTCGTCGATCGCGACGACGTACAACCGGCGGTCGGAGCTCACCCCCAATCCCTTCCGCTGGCCGACGGTGAAGTTGGCCACGCCGTCGTGCCGTCCCACAACGCGGCCGTCGGTGCCCACGATCTCGCCGTCACCCGCGGCCGGCGTCAGCCCGCGCGATTCGAGATAGTTCCGGTAGCTCTCGCCCTTGGGAACGAAACAGAGATCCATCGACTCCGGTTTGTCCGCGATGACCAGGCCGATGTCGCGAGCGCGCTCCCGCACGTCCTCCTTGCGCATCCGGCCCAGCGGGAACTCGGCCGCCCGGCGCTGCTCGTCGGAGAGATCGAATAGGAAGTACGACTGGTCCTTGTCGCGATCGACAGCGCGCCGCAGCAAGGTGCGCCCCGATTCCGGATCGCACTCGAGCACGGCGTAGTGCCCGGTGGCCACGTGATCGGCGCCGACGGCCCGCGCCCGCGACAGCAACGCGTCGAACTTGATGTAGGTGTTGCAGCGCACGCACGGCGACGGCGTTCTGCCGGCGGCGTAGTCCTCGGCGAAGGGACGCAACACGTGCCGCTCGAAGTCGTCTTCCATGTCGAGGACGTAGTGCGGGAAGCCCATGCGGTCGGCAACGCGGCGCGCGTCGCGAAAGTCCTCCGGAGAGCAGCACCGTCCGTAGCGCTCGGTCTCCCCCGCCAGGCGATCGACGAGCTGCATCGAGAAACCGACGAGCGCCCGGCCGTCGAGCGCGAGAGACGCCGCCGCCACCGAGCTGTCCACGCCGCCGCTCATCGCGACGGCTGTCGTGATTCCCGTCATCGCCGGATCACGTTAGCAACTCAGACCCGACCGTCAAGGGTGACACCGCCCTCGAGGAGCTGCTCGACCCGACCGGGAAGAACGTCGAGAAAACGGTCGATGTCGCTCTGTGTGGTGTTCCATCCGAGCGAGACGCGCACGGCGCCGCGCGCGTCGCGGTCTCCGAAACCCATCGCCTTGATGACGTGTGACGGCTTCACCGAACCCGACGCGCACGCCGATCCGGTCGACAGCGCGAAGCCCGCGACGTCCATCGCGATCACCAGGGTCTCGCCGGGCACGCCCGGGATTGCGAAGTTCACCGTGTTGGGAAGACGCGGCCCCCCCTCACCATGAAACCGCACCTCCGGGTAGCGATCGCGCAAACGACTTTCGATCCGGGCGCGGAGCCGCAGCACCCGGGACGATTCGTCATGATGTCTCGCCCTGGCGACTTCCGCGGCGGCGCCAAAGCCC
>JBFJTV010000136.1:0-7209 GCA_041625075.1 Candidatus Polarisedimenticolaceae bacterium
AGAAGGTCGGGCCCGGCTCGTATCCACAGCGCTCGAAGAACCTACGGGCTCCGGTCCATTCGGCCGGGACCTCCGCGACCATCTCGGGGGGGCCGAGGATCGCGAGCTTCTGGCTCAGCGAGTCGAGCAGGTGCCGGCCGTGCCCCTGCCGCTGGTGCGCGGGCTTGACGCCGATGCTGTGGATCAGGGCGCGGTCGTCGCGCTTGGTCGCGAACAACACGCCCACGATCTCGTCGTCGACGGTCGCGAGCATGCAGCTGCTCGCCCACAGATCGATCTCGCGGACGAGCGTCTTGTAGCCCTCGACGGTGAGCGCCGGCGCGTCGTCGAGCTGTTCCGCGTAACAGGCGTTGTGCGCCTCGACGAGAAGCGGGATGTCATCGGTGCGACAGAACCGGTAGCCGGACATCGCGCGAGAGGAGGACCTAGTCCTCCCCTTTGGCTTCCATCGAGCCGACGCCGCCCATCAGCCCGGTCTCGTTGAGAGCCGGGCCGCTCGACCGCTCGTTGCCGTCCTGCGGCGTCGTGTCCTTGGTGGACATCTCCGGGGCCTTGCGGGCCGCCTCCGGGTTGGCGGAGTAACCCTGGATCATCTCGGCCATCATCTGCCGGCCGTGCTCGATCCCGTCCTCGACGGCGGCCAGATCGATCGTGGCGAGTGCGCGCTCGGCGGCGAGCTCCTCGATGCGGGTCTGTGTCCGATCGCGCATGAAACCCGCAGGGACACGCAGCACGCGCTTGATCGCGTCCTCGGTCCAGTCGAACGACGACAGCAGCGGATTGTTCTTCGAGTCGCGGGCGATCAGCTTCTTGCCATCTTCGGTTCTCGCGTCCTCGACACTGTCGCTCGTCCGGATCTCTTCCCGCGTCGGAGCCGACTCGAGATCGAGCGGCTTGCCGGTCTCCTCCTCGACGATCGCGCGCGCGAACTCGAGCGTGACCGTGGACATCCGCCGCATCCGGGCGTTCTTCTCGACTCGGGCCTTGGTCCGCCGGCGGGTGTAGGCGTCCTTCATCGTCCGCAGCGCACGCTTGGCGTCCTGCGTCCACTTCAAGCTGCGGCCGTCGTATGTCGTCTCCTCGTCGAACCCGCCCTCCATCTTGATGATCTCCTCGACGACCTCGGGGCTGATGACCTGGAACTTCTTGCCGCCGCACACCGAGCACTTCGCCGGCTCGGGCTCCGACGCCGCGACACCGCACTGCTTGCAGATCGAGATCGACTGTTGTTTCGCCTGCTCGAGCACCAGCGACTCGGCGAGCTGCGTGGTCGCCATCGCCGAGCCCTTGGGCATGAAGCGATCCATCGCCTCGTCGAGCAGATCGCTCGTGATGACGCTGTGGCCCTTCTCGATGGCGAGACGATAGATCGCCGTCCGGGCGATTCCCACGACCATCGGCGGCACGCGGTCCATCCTCTTTTCGGCCTCGGGAGTCCACCGGATGGTCTCCTCGGCGCGAACGTCGAGCTCCGGGATCTCGAGACGCGTCGTGATCAGGATGTCGCACGGGCAGTTCCGGATCAGGTTCTCGGTGTTGCTCCCGAGACCCTTCTCGCCCTCGGGCGCATGGATCCCGACACGACCCATGACCAGCAGCCAGGGGTTGGTCTTGCGGGCGTGGTCGAGAATCTTTTGAAACGCCTTGCCGTCGAGCAGCGTGCGAGTGATCTCGGTGCCGTCTTCCTCGGCGACCTTCTGCGCGACGTCGAGGTGCGACTGGTAGATCTGGGCGAGCCCGGTGTCGATGATCTCCTCGTGAAGCTGGTTCTGCTCCTCGAACCGGAAGACCTTGGCCGCCTTCTCGGTCAAAACACCGACAATGCTGTTGAACACGGAGTAATGAAGATAAGGATCGTAGACCGCGATCGCCTCGACCTTCTTGTTGAAACGCTTGCCGAGCTCGATCGCCGTCTTGAGCGCGCCGAACGACTGCGGGCTGCCGTCGAGGCCCACCAAAATCGTGTCGCCGGGCTCTGAGGGCTTCCCGTTCGGGACCCGCTTGATGACGAGCACGTCCTTGTCGCTCGAACGCGTGACGCGCTCGCAAACCGAGCCGATCTGGCTGTCCTTGACGCGGCCCAACCCCAGCACGCCGAGCACCACGAGATCGTAGTCCGACTCGTTGATGTCGCGGACAAGCTCGGTGCTGTGCTTGCCGTCCATCATCTTACCCTCGAACTCGAGACCCGACGCGGCACAGATCTTCTTCATGGGGTCGAGATAGCTGTCCGAGATCAATTGCAGGCCCATCGTGATCAGGCTGTCGTGGATCTTCCGCTGGCGGTCAAGCTCGTTCTCCTCGAGGTACTCGTCCGGGAGGGTGTACTCCATCTGCTTGAAGCGATAATCGTGCATCTTGGCGGCGTAAACGTGACACCCGACCATCTTCGATTCGAAGGTCTTGCCGAGTTCGACGGCCACGTCGATGGCACGGTTGGAAAACTCCGAGTTGTCAACCGGAACGTAGATGGTCTTGTACATCGCTTCCTCCGAAGGCCGCTCCCGCGACCTCGACGCGTCTCTAAACCTGGCCTCCCGAATACTTCCTGCGGATCACGACGACCAGCACGATCTCGATCCCCAGCGTGGCCACTGCCGCCTTGAGCATGGGCCCGACCGGCGAGGGCTTCTCGCCACCGGGCTCGAGATAGAGCGACAGCCACGAGGTCAGTCCTCGTTTGTTTCCTCGTTCACGGTTGAAACCGTCCCAGACCGAGAAGGCCACGGGGACGAACAGCCCCTCCTCCAGTGCGACGCCGCCGGGCGAGCGCAGCGGGCGCTTGAAGATCACGGTCCACTCGCCCTGGTCGTAGGAGGCCACGGCTTCGAGGTCTCCCCCGCCCTGGGGCTCGATATTGATGCTTCCCCGACCGATAAAGGCCTCGGGCTCGCCGGCGGCGAGATCCATGAACCACAGCTCGACCGGGTTCTGCGAGTCACCGAAGATGAAGTACGGCTTACGGATGGTCGTGGGGATCTGAACGGGGAACTGCACGGCGACCGCATCGGAAAACTCCGTGTCGGGTCCGCCGGCTGCGGCCGTGGCGGTGTCGTCCTCGCCCCAGAAATCGTCTTCCTCGGCGACCTCCTCGTCACCCCAGAAGTCGCCCTCGTCTTCTTCAACGACGTCCTCGTCCCCCCAGAAATCGCCTTCGTCCTTCTCGCCGCCCCCGAAGTCCGTCCCCGGCGCGCGGTGCGGGTCGTCCTCGAACCTCGGCACCTCGAGGGCGGGGCCGTTCGACCCGGTCGTCTCGGCCCGCATGTCGTTCCAGCGCAGCTCGATCGCGATCTCGTCCCAGTTGTAGACCGCACGGACCTGGATGCCGTTGCACGACGGGTAGAACTCGCGTCCCGGCTCCATGATCTGGCCGACGACCGGGAAGAACGCAGGTTCGGCGTCCTCGAACAGGTCGTCCTCGCCTGCCAGATCGAGATCTCCCGAGACCATCTTCGCAATGACCAGGGTGTCGTAGTCGGGGTCTTCACCGGGTGCCAGCGAGGCGATGTAGTTGACGAGATCCCAGCGGTCGGACTCTTCGAGCGAGTCGTAGTACGACGGCATCGGCGTGCCGTTGAGGCCGGTGCTGAACGTGCGATAGATGTCCGTGCGGGTCGGCCCGCCGCGGTAGGTCCACGGTCGCGTCAGGTCGGCGATCTTGAGGTAATTCCCCCAGTCGTCCTGCAGCGTCGGCGCCGAGTTCCCGTCGCCCCGGCCGAGCTCGCCGTGACAGCGGATGCAGCCGATCTCTTCGTAGACCCTGCGGCCGTTGGCGATCGACTCATCGGTGATTTTTGGTGGGTTCGAGATCGTGATGGGCTCGGTGTCGTACTCGGGATCGCCGAACTTCGGCGAGAAGCTCTTGACGTAATACACGAGGTTGTCGAGCTCGGCTTCGGTGAACTGCGGCCAGGCCGGCATCGACGAATACGGCATCCCGTTGCGGATGATGTCCTCGAGATCCTGATGGGTCGGGAGCTGCCCACTCGACGTCGTGCGGATCTTGTACTTGCCAGAGGTGAAGTCGCGAGGCCGGGGAAGAACGTAGGGCGTCGCGATCCCTTGCCCGTCACCGTCATCCCCGTGACACTGCGAGCAGTACTTGTCGTAAAGCTTTTTGCCCTTGGCACGTTGCTCTTCGGAGCCGAGATCGTGCTGCGCGAACGCCGGTCCGGCGGCGAGAATCAGCGCGAGAATGAGGAGTCTCGTCTTCATCAGTGAAGCTCCTCCCTCGGCCGCGGATCGTACCCGTTGAAGTCGTACAGAAACAGCACGACCTCCCACATCTCCTGTTCGGTCAGAAACGCTTCCCACTTCGGCATCGCCGAATCGCCGGGCGCGCCCTCGTCGGGCATCCCGGGCCCGCCCTTGGCGACGCGCCAGAAGAAGAAGGTCTCCCGGAAGTTGGGCAACACACCAATGTCGGTGAAGTTGGTCGGAATCGGGTTGAGCCCGTAGGCGAACAGACCGTCGCCGGCCATACCGTCGCCGTGGCAGTAAAAGCAATTCTCGTAGTAGACCGTGCGACCCCGCTCGACGTGCTCGGCATAGGCCTCCGGGTCGCTGTCCTTGAGCTCGCGGAACGGGCTGTCGCCGCCGACGAGATCGACCTCGGCTCCGTTGACGTCGATGTTCGAGGGCGGTGAGGGGTGAACCGTTCGCGCGAAGAACGGCGGCTCGACCGGAACGTTCATGCTTCGGTAGACGCTGAACGCGACACCGGCGGGAATCAGAATCACGAGCAACGCCAGCACGGGCGTGTATCTGCGTTCCACGACCAGGCGCAGCAAGGGCTTGACGACCGCGTCGGTGCGCTCCCGGCTCGAGGCGACGTAGGCGAGCAACGAAATGGTCGCGATGGCCATGTACATCGTCTTGGCCGAGGCCGGGACCGGAGCGGCGAATCCGAAGTTGACCCCCGCCCAGATCGCGAGCCACCACGCCAGAATCCACACCAGAAGACCGACACGCATGACTCGCAAGAGCCCCATGCCGGCGACGATTCCGATGACGACCGCGGTGTTCATTTCCTCAGGAACCTTGTTCGTTGTACGGATGGACCGTTTGCATGTTGATCGTCGGCTCGCCACCCAGGCTCTGGAGCCACGCCATCACGGCGAGGATCTCGTCATCGGTCAGATCGATGGGCGGCTTGCTGATCTTCGGCATCCCCGGGTTGAACCCCTCGACGATGTAGATATCGGGTTCGTACAGAGACTGCGCGAGGTACTCGATGCCCGTCATCCCCTCGATACGCGTCTCGGCGCTGCTCCCGATGCCGCCGAGGTCGGGAAAGCGCAGCACACCGCCGGCTTGCCCGACCGTGTGGCACGTCAGGCACAGACCCTTGCCGTTGGCGATACCGGCCCCGATGTCGATCATCTCCTCGGTCGAAAGGTCCTTGGCCAGCTCGATCACGACCGGCGCGGCGACCTCCTTCTGCGGAACCAACTGCCCCACATAAGTGTAAAACGCCGTCGCCAGCACGACGAGAACGACGACTTTGAGCGCAACCGGGATTCTCATGACGACGCTTCCGATACCTGGGCCGCCGGGACCTTCTTTCGCTTCGGCTCCCAACTCTCCTTACTTGCGAGACCGGTAATCCAGAACACGAACCCGATCAGACCGAAAAAGATCAGCACGGTCACGGAGACCACCTGCGTTGCGAACCCGAGGGTCGGCGTAAAAGCATCTACCGAGTTGTCGCGGATCACGCCGTAGACGTGCCAGTGCATCCGCAGCCCCGACCTGACATAGCCCATCAGCCCCATCAGCCAGGTAAAGGTGACGGCGATGAAGATCAGGGCGTACTGCGACAACGCCGGCATCTTGCCCCAGCGGGATTCGATGGTCTCGGAGTTTCTCAGCATGAAGATGTCGAGCACGGTCATCAGGACCATCGCCACAAGGACGGCCATGACCATGTAGACGGAGAACCCGATACGGACGCTAGCGTCGACGAAGTACCCGTAAACGCCGAGAAAGATCACGTAGCCAGCGACCCCGAAGAAGATCAGGAACTGGATCGCGTTACCCATCCTGGCCCACGGGACCGTGATTCTCTTCCCGGCACGGCGGTAGAGCAGGAAGCTGACGTAGGTCGTCAGGATCAAGATGTTGACCGCGGTGTTCTTCGCGGACATCAGACCGAGATATCCCAGGGAGGGGTGTGAGGATCCGCCCATTCCCTTGACCTCGGAGGGTGTCGCGAGGATCGAACGCGGCGTGGCCCAGATCGCGAAGCACAGCGCGATGGCGATCAGGAGGTACTTGATAAATCCCTGGAAAGCCCGAGTTCCCTCGATCCTCCCCATGCCCATCCACAGATAGACGTTGGCCCCGAGAAAGAGCATCCCGATAAGCACCGCCTGGACGATGAAGAGCCACGAGAACGCACCGCCCATCATCATGATGCCCAGCGACTGGTCGAAGGCGTAGATCTCGGTCGCGAGCCAGTAACCGGCGAAGGGAAGCGGCAGGAACGAGGCGATCGCCACGAAGTTCCCGATGTAGCCCATCCAGTCGTAGTGCGCGCGGTCCTCGTCGGTGTTGGCCTGGAGGAACTTCCAGGCGGCATACGCCGCCGCGACCGAGCCGCCGAAAGCGACGTTGGCGATGAGCCTGTGGATGTTGATCGGCATCCACGTAAAGTTCGTGGCGGCTTCCCATAAATTGATGACCGCCCCGGCCTCGGACACGCCTGCGGGCGACATCATGAACGACACCCACGAGTTGGCGATGAACATGATCGCGGTGCCGACGACGTTGAGACCGATGCCCAACCCCAGATGCACCAGGGGGTGGAACTTGCCCCAGCCGTAGTAGTACGCGTACAGAAACGCCGCCTCCGCGAAGAACAGCAGGACATAAGGGAGAAACGTCGGCGAGAACACGCTCATCAAGTAGTTCGTGAACTGCGGGTAGAGGATGACGAGCATAAACGTCAGGAACGCGCCGAAGGTCGCGGTGAGAGAGAACGACACCGACAACAGCTTCGTGAACTCGTAGGCGAGCTTGTCGTAGCGCTGGTCTCCCGTCCAGATCCCGATCGCCTCGATGATGATCGCGAAGATCGGGACGGCCAGCACGAAGGCCGCAAAGAGCAGGTGAAGCTGCGCGACCATCCAGATCGCCACTCGACTCCCGATGACGGGAAACTCGCGGTAGGCGACCTCTTCGTAGGGCTTGGTCCGGGCCGCCTCGGCT
>JBFJTV010000137.1:0-7181 GCA_041625075.1 Candidatus Polarisedimenticolaceae bacterium
CCTCCTGTTCCCGGAGGAGAGTCTGAGCCGCATAGGGGTCATAGAACGGCCGGCCGCGGGCGTCGCTGCCCGGCCCTGCATGGTCCCTGCCCACGATGAAGTGGGTGCAGCCGTGGTTCTTGCGGATGATCGCGTGCCACAGCGCCTCGCGTGGCCCCGCCATTCGCATCGCGAGCGGGAGCAGCGAGAGCTTCACGGTCTGCTGCGGGTAGCGCGGCAGAAGGGCCTGGTAGCAGCGGACGCGCGTGTAGTGGTCGACGTCGCCCGGCTTGGTCATCCCGACGACCGGGTGGATCAACAGGTTCGCCTTGACGTCGGTCGCGGCGCGCATGGTGAGCTCGAGATGGGCGCGGTGCATCGGGTTGCGCGTCTGGAACGCGACGATCTTCCGCCACCCGAGACGCGAGAACTCGTCGCGGGTCTGCGCGGGCGTGAGCCGGAGCGCGCGGAAATCGTAGTTGTGCGGGAGCTCGATCCCCTCGAGCTTGCCTGCAACGTAGTGCGAGTTGGCCTGATCCATGAGAGAGGCGACGCCGGGGTGCTCTTTGTTGGTCGTGCCGTAAACCGCCTTGGCCTCGGCCTGGCGGTCGGGCTGGTAGACCTCCTCGACGTGGAGCGCGGCGAGCATCACACCCTCGGGATCGCGGAGCGCGAGCGAGTCGCCCTTGCCGATCTCCTTGGCGAGCGTCTCGGGAATGTCGAGCACGATCGGAATCGGCCAGAGCGTCCCGTCGGGCAGACGCATCGACGAGCACACCGACTCGTACGCCTTCCGGCCCATGAATCCGTCGAGCGGGGAGAACGCCCCGTTGAGAAGAAGCTCGAGGTCGCAGATCTGACGCGGGGTCAGGTCCCACGAGCGCCATTCCTGCGACTCCTGCTTGAGCTGCTTCGCACGCTCCTCGGAGACCAGCAGGTCAACCAGTTTGCCCCCATGGGGGGCGATCAGATGATCGGACACGATCGCACTCCTTATTCGGCTTTTCCGGATTTGTTTTTCGAGTTCGGCCGGCGCAACCGGCCGCGAGGGCCCAGGAACTCCTAGGCCACGGTAAGAAGTTTCAACTTGACTAGGTCCTCGATAATGTCGGAAACGTCACGGCGAAGGGTCACCTCGTCCACTTCGAATTGGGGAAGCAGCTCGCGAACGACTTCATCCTCGGTCCGGGTGCCGTCGCACAACAGAAAGATCTCGCGGGCCGTCCCGTTGAGGATGTGGTGCTGGTCGCCGTCCTCATCGTAGAACATGTACTCGCTTCCGAGGTCCTTTCCGCGAACACCGTCCGCCGGCCGCGGCCGCGCAGTTTCAGCCATCATTCCCTTACTCCCGTAGTGCCTGGAATCCGGGTCATAGTAGCGCCCGGGCAGCACGATTGCACGGCTCCGCGGGACCTCGAAGAGTCGTCATTTTCGAGCCTCGAAACGCTCCATGAGGCGGTCGAGCGTCTCGTCCAGCCGCCCGGTCGTCAGAGCGAAACAATCGGCCCGCTTCAAGGCGGCGCCGACCTCGCCCACGAGCTCGGTATCCCGGCCCCGAAACTCCCGCTCGAGAGCGCTGCCCTCGTGGCGGTTCATCAGCTCCTGGCACAGCTCGAGACCGGCCTGGAAGGGACCGATCCGGGTCATCCTCGGTGATCCGGTGAAATCGGCACCGGCGGCCGGAAGCTTGATCGCCCAGACGAGGGCATCGCGACGTCGTCGAAGCCACTCGGAGATCGGGCGCGATTCGTCGATGGTGATCCGAACCAGCCACGGGTTCTCGTCGTCCGAGGCGGCGGAGCAGCCGGGTAGCGCCACGAGCTCGTCGCGAGCCTCGCGGCAACCCTGAACCAGCCGCACCTCGAGAAACGGGAACGTCCGGGTCCCTTGCGACTCCGACGGGCTCCGTAGCAAGACGGCCATCCCAATATGGCAGCCAGCGGGGACCGGCCCCGACCACGCGCCGGGATCCACGATCCACTCGTCGCCGCCGGCGTCCCGGGTCGAGCTCGCGGCCGCCTGCAGCTGCTCCGGTATCAGAAGCTGTCTCGTCCCCGGACGCAGGTTGAGGGGACGGCCGATTGGAACCGGCCGCCCGGTCGCGCGCTCGACGACGGTGACGTCGTCGGCCACAAGGCGGAACCCGCGATCGACGAGACGCAGGGCCAGCGTCGTCTTGCCGAACGTGGACGGACCCGAGATCAGAAGGGCGCGGTCATCGCGAACGACGCACGAGGCATGCAACAGAAAGTGATCGCCCACGGTGCCGTGGAGATCGGTCATGAGCAGATTGTAGGCATGCACGACGGGGTCGGCCGGATCCAGACGGCACGTCCCGTCGGGACCGTGAAACTCGGGCTCACCGGTTCCGACACGAATGTCGTAGGCGCGCACGCCCTGTTCCGCACCGCCTCCCTCGAGTTGCCCCCACATCGTGCGGATCAGCGTGAGAAAGGCGTCGCTGTCGGAAGTCGCGCGAACACGCTGCCCCAGCCATTCGAATTCGGTGACTTGTGGGGTCAGACCCTGAATCATGAATCCGAACCTCGTTATACAAGATGAACTTGGTGTCGGGGATTCATGATTCAGGGTTTGACACCAAGCAGGGGACGCGGAGGTGGGCGGTTAGCGCGCGCCTCGTCGCAGGACGACGACCCGGATCGTCTTCAGAACGATCCAGAGGTCGAAGAGCGCGTCGCCGTTCTTGATGTAGTACAGGTCGTACTTCAGCTTCTCCCGGGCGTCCTCGACCGAGGCGCCGTAGGGGTATTGCACCTGCGCCCAGCCGGTGATTCCCGGCCGGACGGTCATGCGGAGACCGTAGTACGGAATCTGCTGCTCGAGGTCGCGGACGAAGTGCCCACGCTCGGGTCGCGGACCGACAAAGCTCATGTGGCCGCGAAGCACGTTGAACAGTTGCGGTAGCTCGTCGATGCGGAACCGCCGGATGAGCTTGCCGATTCGCGTGATCCTGGGATCGTCCTCTTCGGCCCAGGTCGGGCCGGAGGCTTTCTCGGCGTCGTCCACCATCGACCGGAACTTCAGAAGGTTGAATTCCTTGCCGTTTCTGCCGATCCGGGTCTGGCGGTAGAGCACCGGACCGCGGCTCTCGACACGGATCGCGAGCGCCGTCAGCGCCATCAAGGGCGCCGCGACGACGATGTGCAACAGCGAGAGCACGAGGTCGATCGCCCGCTTGATCCACGCGCGGAGCGGTGAGGTCCGGAAGCCGTCGGAGAAAATCAGCCAGGACGGCAACAGGGTCTCGACCGCGATCTTCCCGCTCGTCCGCTCGGTGAAGGTCGTGGCTTCTTCGATGGCAACACCGTTGAGGCGCAACTGCATCAGCGGTTCGAGCGGCAGCTTTCCGCGTTTTTCCTCGAGTGCCACGATCACGCGGTCGGCGTGGAGCATCCCGAACTGACCGAGCGTCTCGTAGTCCGACGTGACGCGCGCACCCATCGAGAGGACGCGGCCGACTTCGGTCGGATCCTCGGATGCGAAGCCGACGACCTTGTAGTGGTTGGGTCGGCTGCGTTTGAGAAAGCGACACAGCTGTTGCGCGGGGCCGCCGGTCCCCACGACCAGGATGCGCTCGCGAGAACCGTCGAGGACGTGCCAGTGAATTCTCGCCCATCGGAATGCCATGACCGTCAGCGGAACGGCCAACGCACCCTGGATCATCAAGACCGCCGGGAACTGCAGCGATCCGGTCGCGAGGATCCACAGCGCGACGAAAGCAGCGCTGCCCAGGATGCAGATGGACAGAAGAAGCGCGAATTCGCGGCTGAGACCGGTCGTATCGCCAACCCAAGCCCGGCGAACTGCGAACAAACCGACCGCAAAGAGCACCGCCTCGGCGATCACGACGTCGCGCAGTGAGAAGCCGTCATCAAAGTCGGGGGCAAAACCGACGGTTGCCGACGCGAGCAACCACAGCACCCCCAGGATCATGATGCTTTCAAGCACACCCGCAGCCAGGACGCGCGGATTGCTCAGCCGAAAGTGACTCATTCGCCGCTTCCACCACTCCACGAGCTCGACGGCACTTCCCCGCCGAGGACTGTCCGACCTCAACTGTTGTCGCGCGTTGTCTTGTAACGCTGGTGCCCTGAAAATTACCGGCCGAGATTCGTTATGTCAACAGGTTTCCCACAGGCTAAGTTATTTTGAGGAAGAGATTTAGAATCTATCGGGTTCTTATAGAGTCAGCCCCGATAGCGTTCGCAGGTGTTCGGTTTTTCACGCTTGACGGTGGTTCAGCCTGGGCGTACCTATTCTCGCGGGATAGGGCAGACCGGCGCGGATCGAGAGACAAAATCCAGACCGACTGACGTTTGCTCGGGCGCGAGAAGCGGTTCGTAGGTGTTCGCAATTTTTCGCTTGACTCCGAATCGGCGCGAGGGTAGTTATGCCGCAGGCAATACGCACGGCAGTCGAGTCTAGACAGTCAGAATAGGTTTGAGCAGGTGGGCATCACCGAGGAAAGGGCCCATTCCATGAGACCATTCTCGATAGTCATCGCGGCCGGTTTGGTCATGTGTTCCCTTGCGTGGGCCCAGACCGATTCGGAGGGCCTGATCCCGCGAACGCCGCCGCCGGCCGTCGCCGACCAGGACTACCAGATCGGAATCGAGGACGTCCTCAACGTCCGCGTGTGGGGTGAAGACGACCTCAGCGTGACCGCCCGGGTGCGGCCCGACGGCAAGATCACGGTGCCGCTCGTCAACGACATCTACGTGGTGGGCCTGTCTTCCGAGCAGGTCCGGCGGGAGATCCAGCAAAAACTGACGGGCTTCATCAAGGAACCCCACGTCACGGTCATCGTCGAACAGATCAACAGCTTCAAGGTCCTCTTCATCGGCGAGATCAACGCTCCGGGAGTGCTGACGTTCCAGCAGCCGACCCGGATTCTCCACGCGCTGGCTCACGCGGGCGGTGTGACGCAGTTCGCGAAGAAGGAGATCGTGATCATCCGGGAGGAAAACGGGATCGAGAAGCGCATCAAGGTGAACTACAAGAAGCTGCTCGAGGGCGACCCCTCGCAGGAGAACATCTTTCTCAAGCCGGGCGATCTCGTCATCGTCAACTGACCGGGGGAAGCGGAGTACAGCTGTGAAGACGCTCGGCACACGAATCGCGATCTTCGGTCTGTTCTGCGGCGCCCTGACGCTGCTCACGCCGGCCGGCCACGCCCAGGTCACGTTCTACCCGAGCATCGCCGCGCAGCAGATGTACACGTCCAATCTCAACTTCGTGAGCGACCAGGGTGAAGATCTTTCGGACACGATCACCCGCGCGTCGGTGTCGCTCCCGGTCGCGGGCCAAACCTGGACCTTCCTGTACCGCCCGAGCATCCAGCGCTACAGCAACAACCCGGGGCTCGATAACATCTCCCACCTCGCCCAGTTCGACTGGAACACCCAGATGACGCGCTACATGGGAACCACGCTGTCGGCGTTTTACAGCAGGAGCCAGGTCTCGGGAGACCCGAACGACCTCGGGATCGAGATCACGCTGAATCCCCGTGGCTGGCAGGAGACGGGCGCGGTCTCGTGGGGCCTTTCGCGTCAGGTCAGCGCGCGCTGGACGGTGACCGGCTCGCTCCAGGGCTCCACCACCCGCACCAGCGACATCGAGGGGGTCGATAACAGCGTGGACCTGGTGACCGAGGACAAGAACGCCTACTCGCTGGCGCTCGGTGGCAGCAAGTCGATTTCCGCGAGCTCCGATCTCGGATTCAACTACTTCTACCGCACCGTCGACGCCGACGTCAGCGGCGGGGAGGATCTCCATTCGATCAGCCTGGTCGGCTCGTACCGCCTCGGGCGGTCCTCGGTGCTGAACTATGGTGGCGGTGCCTTCACTCGCGGCGACCGCTACGATTTTCAGGGTAGGATCGGCTACGACCGCGACTTTCAGGTCGTGAGGTTCTCGATTCTCGCCGAACGTCAGGCGGCGATCGGCGGAAGCCTCGCCGGGACCTCGAACAACACCACTTTCGCGGTGTTCGTGGGGAGCTCGGTCGAGGACAAGTTCGTGTGGACGGTCTCGACACGGTACCTGCTTCGCGAGGCCGCCAACCCCAACGACATCTTCGGCGACCTCACGACCTGGGCCCAGACCGCCGGGTTCGAGTACCGCCCACACCGCTCGATCGGCCTTCGTCTTTCGCTGACACACTCCGAGCAGAGCGGGGGCAACCTCGAGGGACTCGACGGGGAGTTTGCGACCGCGATCGCGGGATTCGTGTGGTACCCGCTCGGATACGGACAGGGGGTAGGGAGATAATGGCTGCAACACCGACCGACGTCAAGAAAGCAATCATTCTGGAGGTTCTGGACGGCGTGGTGCGGTCCTGGTGGACTCTCATCGCCGGGATCTGTCTGGGGCTGACCGTCGCCGTGATGGCGCTCCACAACCTGCCGAAGACCTACGAGGCGAAAACCGTCATCTACGTCGCGCCGACCGCGACCTCGAGGGATCGGGCGGCGGTGCCCGACGACATGCGGGTGCGCATCCGAACGTTGCGCGAACGGGTCCTGAGCCGCACGTACCTCAACAGCATCATTGACGAGCACTACGACATCCCGGCGACGAAACGCGGGCTCGAGGAGCTCCAGGACAACATCGCGAGCCGCGTGCAGGCCGATGTCCGGCAGAGCTCGTTCTTTCTGCAATACGCCGACAACGACCCTGTCAGGTGCGCCGCGGTCACCAACGCGCTCGCGCAGCTGTTCATCGACGAGAACACGAACTACCGTCTCGAACAGGCGAGGTCGAAGCTGGAGACGCGCGAGGAGCTGGAGGCGGAATCGCTGGCGGAGCTCAAAGCGCTCGACGACCGGATCTCGGAGTTCAAAGCGAAACACGCCACGGAGCTGGCGACCCACCAGGACTCGAACCTGAGGATCCTCGAGGGCCGGAGAACGTCCTACGAGACCAACAAGAGCAACCTTGCCGCCCAGCGCGAGCGGCTTCGTTCCCTCGAGAAGCAGAAGGCCGAGGCGCTCGAGTCGGACGACCTCGGCGCGATCGGTCGCGCCGGCGGCAACATCGAGGCCGATCCCCTCGCGGTGCTGAAGGCCGAGCTCCGCGATCTTCGCAATCGCTACTCCGACGAGCACCCGTCGGTCAAGGCGAAGAAGCGCGAGATCGAGGAGTACATCGCGAACCGCGCAACCGCGCGCGACGAGGACGAG